>NZ_CAJCHS010000345.1 GCF_903970205.1 Nevskia soli
ACAGGCGGCTGTCGCGCGCGGGAAAGAGCTTGACCATGTGCTCGCCATGCATCGGGACTCGCGCTGGGTACGCCTCGGCAAGACGCTGCACGTCGGTCCGCTCGCGCGCGAATGAAGCGCGTCCTCGAGTTCTTCGGATCGCTGATCGTCGCTCCGGTGTTGCTGTGCCTCGCGGCTCTGGCACTGGCGTTCACCGATCTCGCGCATGCGCTCTTCGCCCGTATGCAGCCGCGCGACGACAAAATGCCCAATACATCGGCGGCCAGTGTCGTGATCCCCAACTGGAATGGCCGCGATCTGCTCGAACGGTATCTCCCCTCCGTCGTTGAAGCGCTGCAAGGCAACCCCGCCAACGAGATCATCGTGGTCGACAACGGCTCCACCGACGGCAGCGCAGCCTACCTGCGCGAGCACTTCCCCGACCTGCGCGTCGTTGAATTGCCCGTCAATCTCGGCTTCGGCGGCGGCTCCAACTTAGGATTCCGCGCGGCCCGGAACGATATCGTGGTCCTGCTCAACAGCGACATGCGCGTCGATCCCGCGTTCCTCCAACCCTTGCTCGACGGCTTCACCAACCCGCAGGTCTTCGCCGTCTCCTGCCAGATCTTCCTCAGCGATCCGAGCAAGCGCCGCGAAGAGACCGGTCTTACTGAAGGCCGGTGGGAAAACGGCCGGCTGCGCGTCAGCCATCGCGATGACGCGAGCGTCGACACCCTGTTCCCCTGCTTCTATGCCGGCGGCGGATCAGCCGCGTTCGACCGCGCCAAGTTCCTGGAACTCGGCGGCTTCGACGAGATCTTCGCCCCGTTCTATCTCGAAGACACCGATCTCGGCTTCAATGCGTGGAAGCGCGGCTGGACCGTGTTCTATCAACCCGCCAGCGTCGTGTTTCACGAACACCGCGGCACCATCGGACGCAAGTTCTCTTCCGCCTATATCGAAGCCGTGCTGAAGAAGAACTATCTGCTTTTCGCATGGAAGAACATCGGCGAGTGGCCGCGTCTGGCAGCCTGTTTCTGGCAGGCATGGACCGGCGCGGTAGCAAGCGCGATGGGCGGTCACCGGCCGCTGCGGACGAACTTCGCGGGCATCGGGCGTGCCTTCACGCAACTCCCCGGAGCCATCCGATCGCGCCGCCGCGCACGCTCGCTCGCGACGCTCAGCGACACCGAAGCGTTCGCCCACTCGCGCCCGTCGCACTTCCGCGATCTCTTCTTTCCGGTGGCCGCCGAGAGCGAGAAGCTCCGCATCCTCTTCGTCTCCCCCTACCCGATCCTGCCCACCGTTCACGGAGGGGCCGTATTCATGTACGAAGCCCTGCGCGAGCTCTCGCAACACCACGAAGTTCACGCGCTGATACTCCTCGACACATTCGACGACAAGGCCGATCAAACCGCAGCCAATCGCGCGCTCGAATCCCTATGCGCCTCGGTCGAGCTAATACTCCGACCCAAGAACCGCGAGTTCGCCTCCAGCCAACCGCATGCCGTGACCGAGTGGGCCAGCACCGACGTACGCTGGGCCATCGATCGCACCATCTACATGCGCCGGATCGACGTCGTGCAGCTCGAATACACCCCGATGGGCCAATACGGCGAGCCCTTCCGAAACGTCGTCAGCGCGATTTTCGAACACGACATCTACTTCCAATCGGTCGCTCGAACCGCCCACTTTCTGCCCTCCGCTTTGGCCCGCGCCCGCGCCCGTTTCGAGTACCTGCGCGCCTTGCGCTTCGAGCTGCAAATGCTGCCGCGCTTCGATCAAATCCAGGTATGCACTCGCGAAAACCGCGACTACCTCGTGCCGTTCGCCCCCGCGCTGGCGCCTCGTATTCGAAGCGGACTGCGCGCCGCGATCAACGCCCATGCCTATCAGTTCCCCGGCGGCCCGCGCGAACCGAAATCGCTGCTCTTCATCGGCAGTTCGCGCCATGAACCGAACCGCGCGGCCGTCGAGTGGTTCATCGACCGCGTGCTGCCTCGCGTGATCGCGGAGTGCCCGGAGCTGCGCTTCTATCTCGCCGGATTCGACCCCTCGAAAGACGGGCAGCTCGCGCGCTACCCCCAGATCGAAATGCTCGGCACGATCGCCGACGTCAAGCCGCTACTGGCGGAGAAAGCCGTCTTCATCTGCCCGATCCTCAGCGGCTCGGGCGTTCGCGTCAAGTTGCTCGAAGCCTTTGCGGCCGGAACCCCCGTCGTCTCCACCCGCATCGGAGCCGAAGGACTCGCCAGAACCGACGGCGATGTCTGCGCCCTCGCCGACGAACCGGACGACTTCGCGAGCCGGACACTGGCCCTGTTGCGCGATCCCGAAGCGGCAACAGACATGGCCAGGCGAGCCCGCGCGGAGATCGAACAGAACTGGGACAGCACCGCCGTGATCGGCCGCCTCGAACGCAGCTATCGCGAGCGGTTACGAACTAAGAAGGAGGCAAAACAGGCTTCGGATTCAGCGCCATCTCGAGGTGTTTAACCGCGCGCGCCGCTTTGCGATCCAGATCCTTCGGCGTCGTATTCCCCGGCTTCTCGAAATCCGACCAGACCACCTGCTTCGCGCGATTCACCAGGAACAACGTGCCGCGCGAGGAACTGAACGCGCGGTGCACCTCGGCATTCGGAGTGCTCTCCAGATCCAGCACCCGATCGTCGAACGCGTCTTCGAACGCCTGGCCCAGATGATCCGTAAATACCGCGTCGGCCTTCGCCGGATCGGAAATCACTTCGAACACATGATCGCGCACCACGCGGTCCACCAGGTATTGATCGAACGCGTTCTGCATCGGGAAGACATACACCGTGTGTACGCTCTGCAGCGTCTGCGCCGCCATCCAACCGGCGCCCAGGATGACCATCAGGAACAGCTTCATTACAATCGTCATGTTACGACATGTACAAAGGGTGCTCGGTCACGGTAATCATCCCGTGCCTCAACGAGGAGGAAGCGATCGAGCAGGTCCTTGTTTCCATTCCCGACTTTATCGACGAAGTGATCGTCGTGGATAACGACTCCACCGACCGCACGGCCGAGGTCGCGGCCCGGCTCGGCGCCAAGGTTATCGGAGAACGCGTTCGCGGCTACGGGCGCGCTTATAAACGCGGATTCGCCGAGGCGACCAGCGACATCATTGTGACTCTCGACGGCGATCATAGTTACCCGGTCAGCGGCATCTCGTATCTACTCGAAGCGTTTCTTCATCTGCAAGTGGATTTCTTGAATGCGTCGCGTTTTCCGGTGCGCGACCCCCGCGCGATGAGCCCCAAACATAAGTTCGGGAACTTAGTGCTATCGCTGGCGATGTCCTTGCTCTTCTTGCGGTGGGTAAGCGATTCGCAGTCCGGCATGTGGGTGTTCCGGCGCTCGATTCTCAAGGACATGAAGCTGATTGCGGAAGGCATGGCGTTTTCGGAAGAGATCAAGATCGAGGCCATTCGCAACCGCGCAATCACGTTCGGCGAGATATCCATCATCTACACATCGCGCATGGGTGAAACCAAACTAAATGCCTGGCGCGACGGCTGGGCGAACCTCTGGTTCCTGGTTCGCAAGCGGTTCCAACGTTGACGACGCCGAGCGTTGCCCTCGTCATCCCCGTCTGGAATCAGGTGGATCTGTTACGAGTGCTCCTGAAGTCAATCGCGGACCAAACCGTTCAGCCCGAGCGCATCGTGATTGTGGACAACGCGTCCACCGAAGACATCGCTTCGATCGCGGCCCAAGCGGGCGCGCAGTATCTGCGCATGCCTCGCAATCTCGGCTTCGCTGCGGCCGTGAATCGTGGAATTGCCCTGGCGCAAACCGAGTGGATCGCGCTGCTGAACAGCGACGTCGCATTGCAGCCGGATTGGCTGGAACAACTGCTTCAGCGCGCAACTGCGGTCGACGCCTGGTATGCGTGCGGCAAACTGCTGATGGCGCGCGATCCCACGCGAATCGACGGTACCTGGGACCTGATCGCGTCGAGCGGCTGCGCCTATCGCAACGGGCAGGGCCGGAAAGACGGACCGCAATTCTCGCCGGAGCGGGAGATCGCTTTATGCCCCGCGACCGCCGCCATCTATCGCCGTGAGTTATTCGATCGGGTCGGCGGGTTTGCCGAAGTGTACGAGTCGTATCTGGAAGACGTCGACTTCTCGATGCGCTGCGCCGCTGCCGGTTATCGGGGCTTCTACGTGCCAAAGGCGCAAGCGACTCACGTCGGTCAGGGTTCGTCGTCCCACTGGAGCCGGCGCGTCGTCGAACTCAATGCACGCAATCAGGTGCTGCTCGTCAAGCGTTTGTATCCGTTGCAGGTTCAGAAACAGTTTCGTTGGAAGATAATCGCGGGCCAATTCCTATGGGGATTGGTCGCGTGCCGGCACTTCCGCCTGGGTTCATGGGTACGAGGCCGTCTCGACGGCGCGAAGCGCAACGTTGCGGCGCAACCGCTCGATCAAGGGAGTCTAACGCGGCTGCTGGCCGCCTCGGAACGCGAGATCCGCGGCATACAGAAGGTCAAGCCGGATCTTTACTGGCGCTTGTACTTCCTCATCACAGGCCCTGAGTCCGAATGACACAACCGGAGCTTGCCATCGTGATCGTGACGTATCAATCCGCGGATGTGATCGACGCCTGCCTCGCTGCCGCCGAACCCACCGGGGCGGAGATCGTCGTGATCGATAACGCATCGACTGACGGCACACAGTCACGGGTCGCGAAGCGCGCAGCCGCAAGCTCCCGGATCAGGCTCATTGCCAACCCGGAGAATCGCGGATTCGCGGCAGCCGTGAACCAGGGAGTTCACGCCAGCACCGCGCCATTCGTGCTCATGCTGAATCCCGACGCTATTCTATGCGGCCGTGTCGACAGCATGATTCAGGCCTGCAGCGAGCCTGGCGCCGGCGCTGTCGGAGGCAAACTTATTGACGCCGGCGGTGTTCCACAAAGAGGGTTTAATGTCCGGCGGTTTCCCACGCCCGAGGCGCTTATTTTCGAAAATCTGTTCATAAATCGGCTCTGGCCGGGAAATCCCGTGAACTGGCGATTCCGTTGCTTCGATATCGACCTGAACCGGGCAGCCGAGATCGATCAGCCCGCGGGAGCATTCATGATGTTTCCCCGCCATGTATGGGGGCAAATGCAGGGACTGGACGAAGGGTTTTTTCCGTTGTGGTTCGAGGACGTTGACTTTTGTAAACGAATCCGGAGCGCCGGTTTGCGAGTCCTATATAGACCGGACTCGATCGCCCGGCACCGCGGCGGTCATTCGCTAAACTCAATTGGACTTGGAACGAAAACCGAGTATTGGTATGTTAGTCTACTGCGGTATTCGATAAAGCACTTCAGTCTTGGCGGAAGAGTTCTGACCTGTCTGAGCGTGATCGGCGGCTTAGCGCCGCGTCTGTTCGTTGGCGCAGCGCATCCATCGAGTCCACCGCCCGGCAATCGATTTCGCGACTTATCTCGCGTTTACGGCCGTGTGGTCAGCTTGGCTTTCGGCTCAATTTGGAAGAGCAAGGTCGCGTTCGGGGAAGTCCTATTCTTATCGCCCGCAATGAGGAAAAATTCGGTCTCGAATGATGCGAAATAGCGGATCTGTATGCGTGACCGTAGTCACTTACAACAGTGGCCGTTTCATCAAGCGATGTTTAGATTCGGTTCTCGATCAACGGTATCCCGATCTCGACGTCATCGTGATCGATAACTGTTCGACCGACGGTACCATCGACATTCTGGAACAGTTCGAAGACCGCATTCGCATTCACTACAACGAGGAAAACGTCGGCTTCGCTTCCGCGCAGAACCAGGCGATCGCCATGTCGAATGCGAGTTGGTTCCTTACTCTAAACCCGGACGTTTTACTATTGCCGGGCTTTATCGATCAGTTGGTTCAGGCCGGAACATCCGAGCCTCGCGTCGGAACCGTGTGCGGCAAGCTGCTCACCATGACTTCGACGTTCGACTTCCCGGAGAAGCCTGTGGTGGATTCTACCGGTATCTACTTCACGCCGAACCTACGCCATTTGGATCGGGGGAGTCTGGAGGTAGACAACGGAAACTACCGCCAGTATGAGTATGTCTTCGGCGCGACCGCGGCCGCCGCGCTTTACCGGCGCGAGATGATCGAAGACATTTCGCTCGACGGTGAGTTTTTCGACAGCGATTTCTTCGTCTACCGTGAAGACGCCGATGTCGCGTGGCGCGCCCAGATCATGGGCTGGCGCTGTCTGTATGTGCCGTACGCGTGCGGTTATCATGTGCGCAAAGTGCTTCCGGGAAACCGGCGCGCGCTGCCCGCCGAGATCAATATGCACTCGGTGAAGAACCGGTTTCTGCTGCGTATCAAGAACATCACCTGGGATGTTTACCGCAAGAACTGGCTGTCCATCACCTTCCGCGATGCGGTAGTCATCGGCTGTTGCCTGGTTCGGGAACAGAGTTCGCTGCGAGCCTTCTGGTTCCTGGCTCAGAACTGGAAGAAAGTCGTCGAGAAGCGGCAGCGCATCATGGCGCGCCAGCGCGTGGAGAATGACTATCTGGCAAGCTGGTTCAACTTCAAGCCGGTAAGTAAGCCTGCTCCCAAGAAGCTCGCGGCGGTGACGGCGCGTTCTCGCGCAGCCCGCCGGTAGCGTGCGGATCGCGCTGCTCGGGACGCGCGGCATTCCGGCGAACTACGGCGGCTTTGAAACCTTCGCGGAAGAGCTTTCCGTTCGACTCGCCGGCCGCGGCCATGAAGTTACCGTATGTTGCCGCGAAAAGCATCCGTCACCCACTTACAAGGGCGTTCGCCTGGTGTGGCTCCCCACCATCCGGCACAAATACCTGGATACTCTCTCCCATACCTTCGTCTCGACCTTGTGGTTAGTTACCCAAAGATGCGATGTGGCGCTCTACTGCAACGCGGCCAACGCGGCCTTCACGGTGCTTCCGAGGCTGCGCGGCATTCCAGTTGTTCTGAACGTGGATGGGATTGAGCGTAAGCGCAAGAAGTGGAACGCGTTCGCTAAAGCCTGGTACCTGATTTCCGAACATCTCGCGACCGTGTTGCCCAGCCGCATTGTCGCGGACGCCGAGGTGATTCAGGCTTACTATCTCGATCGCTATGGCAAAGACTCTGTATTTATCGCCTATGGCGCGGATACGGCCCTCGAACCGCCCGGCACTACACTAGCCCGCCTACATCTCGAACCCCAAGAGTACTTTCTCTATGTCAGCCGCTTCGAACCCGAAAACCATCCACTTACCGTCCGGCGCGCCTTCGAGAAGCTTAAGACGACTAAGAAGCTTGCGTTGGTCGGGGACGCGCCGCACGCGCGCGACTACATCGCCGAAGTACGCCATACGAAAGACCCGCGTATCGTAATGCCAGGCGCGCTCTACGGCCGCGACTATCGCGAGCTCGGTTCCAACTGCTTCGCCTATATACAAGCGACGGAAGTAGGCGGCACCCATCCCGCGTTGATCGAGCAGATGGGACGCGGCGCGCTCGTTCTCTACCGGGATACTCCTGAGAACGTCGAGGTGTGCGGCGGCACGGGTATCCCGTTCTCCGATGAGGCGGGGATGCTCGAAGCCATGCAACGCGCTCTCACCATGCCGGAACAGGAGCGCCGGGCGTTCGGCGAGCTAGCTCGCCAAAGGGTAGCCGAACGTTATGATTGGGAAGTAGTGACCACGCAGTATGAAGAGCTGTTCCGGTCACTCCACCCCCAATAATCGGTGACTCGATCAACGCCCAGCTCCGCTCGTTGCTATGTCGAAATCTCGCGCCGGCAGCTTGCCGCGAATTACAACGCGGTTCGCCGAACCGTAGGACCCGATGTCGACGTGATGGGCGTGGTCAAAGCGGAGGCCTACGGTCACGGGATGGTTGAAGTGGCGCGCGTGCTGGAAGCCCATGGAGCGCGCTGGCTCGCGGTCAGCACGGTTGCTGAAGGAGCCGCGTTGCGTGCCGCCGGGCTCAAAGCGGAAATCCTCGTGATGGCCGGACTTCTGGCTCCGGATCCCGCTGTCGCCATCGCCCAACGGCTGACTCCGGTCGCCCACTCGCTCGAAGACATCGCGGCCTTCGATAAAGCTTCGCTAGCAGCCGGGCAGCCGCTCCCGTTCCACCTCAAGCTTGATACCGGGATGGCGCGCCTCGGCACGCGAGCCACACCCGCCGCGATCGCGCACGCGCTTGCGGGCTTGCGGTCCGCCCGCTGCGAAGGCCTGCTCACCCACTTCGCGTCGGCCAGCGATTTCACCACTCCCCAGACGACCCTTCAGATCGAATGCTTCGACGAGCTAACCGGCGCGTTAGCGGAACTCGGCGTCCGGCCGAAATACCTGCATCTCTCCAGCACCAACGCGATCGCGTACGCCCGTCCGCACGCGTGGCGCACGATCGTGCGGCCCGGTCACGCGATCTATGGATATGTTTCGCCGGCCAAAGGCAACGGTCCCCCGAGTGACCTCGCCGTGGCGCCCGCGCTATCGTGGAAAGCCAAGATCGTCGCCGTCAAAGACGTGCCGGCGAACACGCTGGTCGGATACGGCGGCACGGCATGCACCAGGCGCGCTACGCGCATGGCCATCCTCGGCGCCGGATACGCCGACGGCATCCCGCACCGGCTCTCCAACCGCGGCCGCGTCATCGCGGGCGGCAAGTTCGCGCCGATTCTGGGCACCGTTTCCATGGACCTGACCACAATCGATATCACCGATTCCGCCAAACTCTCCCCCGGCGACGACGTCACCCTGCTCGGTACGGAAGGCCGTTTGTCTATTAACGCGCAGGAGATGGCGCGGGTGGCGGGCACCATTTCCTACAACGTGCTGTGCGGAATCAAGCCGCGTGTAGAGCGAGTGTATATCGACTGACTCGCCGCGGACCTCGCGAAAGATGCACGATTGACACGCGACGTGGATTACCTGTGGAAAAAACTTATATCCCTAGCGCTTTTTAAGGCCTATAAATGCCCCTGTAACACTTTGCACTATACTTCAGCAGTCTGTAAAAGTAGAGTTAAATCCAATGCATGTAAAGACTTAAAGCCAAGCACTTGCAAAGAATGGGCGCGTTCCCGCAAGGCTCGCGTGTTTTGTCGTTTTGTAGTGCGCGGCATTACAAACCGACGTCTTACATGCCTTACGGCGTGACTTCGAAATCCGTCCACTGCGTAGCTGTCGCACGTTTGGGATCAGCCGGATTGCTAGCCACCAGCTCCAGGTAGTAATCGCCGGGACTCATCGCGCCATTCAGCTTCAGCCGCCCGGTTAGCGCGACTTTGCCGCCGTCCAGCCGCATCGATTTGGCCGGCCCCGAGTACACCTCCACACCGTCCCGGAGAATGCGAACCTTCGAGGCGAGGTTATCCGCCGCGCCCTTCTGGATCTCGCAGAAGTACTCCAGCTCGCCGCCGCGCTTCAACTGGCGCGTGGCCGAGGCGTTCACCGATGGCGCCTCGCCGTCCTGAAGAACGATGCTGGTCAGCGCGACGCGCAGCTTCTTCGGATCGGGAATGTCGATGAACTGGCTCGCGGATCCGATCAAGCCCGTGCCGGGGTCTCTGACCGCCACCCGGATCTGATAAGCGCCGCGCTTCTTTACCGGAACATCGAGCGTGTAAGGGATCCCGTCCGCCTTGACGCGCTTCAACTGCTCGGCCGTCACCTTGAACTGATAAGTCGGAGCGACCGCTTCGAGCGGGATCAGCCCCGCGCCGGTAGCTACGGCCAGCAATTGAATGCTGCCCTTTGCCGACCCGTCAGCCTCGACCTGAAACGCGATATCGCGCGCGTCGATATGGAGCAGGTTGCGCACCACCGTACCGTGCCGGGGAACTTCGGCGTAAAGCGCGGTCAGGCGCAAATGGATACCGGAGGATTGAAACGGCGACAGCATCGCGGCCTGCATGCGCTGGATGGGACCCAGATACCTGGGAGCCGACTCCTGGTCTGTCTGACCAAAGAACCCGGTTCTCGACCGCACGTGTAATCCGGCGCGCTTCACCTTGACCGTGATGTGGTGATAGCCCGGCAGACCGTTCTTCTCGTTGAACAGCGCTTGATCCGGCTTGTATCCGATCAGGTAATAGCCGGACTGGTCCATGAGAATCCGGCCCAGTCCCCAATTCATGTCGTTGCCGTTCTCATAGGAGAAGCCGCCGGTCCGCGCCGCCAGGTCCGCCATACCCTGCTGCGCGATCTGATTCTCGACATCGCGCCCCTGGTTGAACGTATCGCGCGTGATGCCGCCGCCAACATCGGTCAGCGAACCGATCAGATCGTGGATGTGTTCCGCGCTGCCATCCAAATGAATGTTGTCCTGCGCGTCGGGCCCGTCGTATGTAATCCCGGCGGCATGAACGCTGTAGATGACCGTGCCGGAGCGGTTCGCGCGGTCTACTAACTTACGGAACGCGTCGATGACCAGCGGGTCATGTTCGGCAAGCGAGAGTCCGTCGGAGACAAGCACGACCGACTTGCGGCCGGGCATCTGATGCAACGCGCCGACGACATCGTTGATCGCGCCGAGCGTACCTACCGTAAATGTCGAACGGCGCAACTCTTCGAAATAGTCGTCTTCACGAAGAGACGCGGTGCTATCGCGCGCATTCGCAGCCACCGGTAGGGCTTGGCCGTACTGTCCGTACGCCTGGAAGTAATCAATGCCGGCGACTCCGTTAGAGTTCCAGCGCAGGCCCTTAATGGTCGCGAGGAGTATTCGCTTATCGGTTGTAAACTGCTGCAGCGCGTTGGACCCGCCTCCGGTCCGGCACACCGCGACCAGATCGCCCGGTTGCATCTGGCGCTCGACGAATTTCTGGAGCGCATAGCGGACATATGCCATGTCAACAAACGACAGCCTCAGGTCATCCACCATCAGCACGATCGTGCGGCGCACATCCTCCGGCTTTATGGCCGAAGTCGAGTAAGGAACGGCATCGGGACTGGAACTGGGCTTAGTGCCGGTAATGCTGGGGTTTGGCGTCGTAACAAGCACGTACGAGAAGTTCGTGATGTTCTGGAGTTTGCCGTCCTGATAGATCTCGAAATCGTCAGCCTTCAGGTCGTTTACATACCGGCCTTTGGAGTCGGTAACTACCGCGTCAGCCTGCACTAACGTCGACGTGACTGTGAAGACAGTAGACGGCTGCTCCGCCAGTGACCAAGCGGAGCAGACCAGAACCGCAAGCGCCGCGTAAGTCTTGGGCGACATTGGTGCTGAGTCTAGCAGAACCCCCAACAGTCACCGTTCTACCCGGATACCCTCCCTTTCGGTCGGGCTCGGAGTGGGGCTTTACGGTCAGAGGGAGGGTCCGCCGCTGTTCAGCCGTGTTAACCCTATCGGGGCAGCCGAGCGGTTGTTACCCTTGTACGTTACCGATATGACCCGCAAGAGCGCCACGATTCTGGAAGGGCCCAGCCGCGCCCCGGCACGCAGTTACTACAAAGCGATCGGCTTTACGGACGAGGACCTGCGCAAACCGATCATCGGAATCGCCAACACCTGGACCGAGACCATGAACTGCAACTACAAGCTGCGCGACCTCGCCGTCTATGTCAAGGAAGGCGTACGCGCGGCCGGCGGAACGCCCATGGAGTTCAACACCATCGCCATCAGCGATGGAATCACCATGGGCACCGAAGGCATGAAAGCCTCGCTGGTCAGCCGCGAAGTGATTGCCGATTCGATTGAGCTGGTCGCGCGCGGACACATGTTCGACGGAATCGTCGCGCTGGTGGCTTGCGATAAGACGATCCCCGGCGCGGCCATGGCGCTGCTTCGGCTCAACACGCCCGGCATCATCCTCTACGGCGGATCGATCCTGCCCGGCACCTACAAAGGCCACGACATCACGATTCAAGACGTGTTCGAGGCCGTGGGCGCACACGCCCGCGGCCGCATCTCCGATCTGGAACTCCTCGATATCGAGAACCACGCCTGCCCCGGCGCGGGCGCATGCGGCGGCCAGTTCACCGCCAACACCATGGCCACGGTGATGGAACTCATCGGGCTCTCTCCGATGGGCACCGCCGCGGTGCCGCAAGTGGACCCACGCAAGAACGACGTCGCTCGCCGCTGCGGCGAGATCATCATGGATTGCGTCCTGAAAGATCGCAAGCCCTGCGACATCGTGACGCGCCAAGCCTTTGAGAATGCGATCGCGGGGGTCGCGGGTACCGGCGGATCGACCAACGCCGTGCTGCATCTTCTGGCCATGGCGCGCGAGGCGCACGTGCCGCTGACCATCGACGACTTCAACCCCATCAACAACCGCACGCCGCTGTTTGTCGATCTGAAGCCGGGCGGGAAGTACGTGGCCGTCGATGTAGATAGAGCGGGCGGCATTCCGGTCATCGCGCATCGCCTGGAAGAGGGCAAGTTCGTCCATGGCGGCGCGCTCACGTGTACGGGCCGCACGTTCGCTGAAGAAGCTGCGGATGCGCGCGAGACGCCGGGCCAGCAGGTGATTCGTCCCTTGAGTAATCCGCTGAAGACCACGGGCGGCCTGCAGATGCTCCGCGGCTCGCTTGCGCCCGAAGGCTGCGTCGTCAAACTGGCCGGTCATGAACGCCGCCTGCATCGCGGACCCGCTCGTGTGTTCGAGCGCGAGGAGGACGCCATGGCCGCCGTCACCGAGAACCGTATTCAATCGGGTGATGTCGTGATCATCCGGTATGAAGGTCCGCGCGGCGGTCCCGGGATGCGCGAAATGCTCGGCGTCACGAGCGCGATTGTCGGCGCAGGGCTTTCGGAAGATGTCGCCCTGATCACCGACGGCCGGTTTAGCGGCGCCACGCACGGGTTCATGGTGGCGCACGTCGCCCCGGAAGCGGCCAACGGCGGTCCGATCGCGGCAGTTGTGGAAGGCGATTCGATCCTGGTCGACGTGGATGCCGGCGTAGTAAACATCGAAATCGACGCGGCGGAGTTGGAGCGGCGACTCAGTGGCTGGAAAGCTCCCCAGCCGCACTACCGCACCGGAGTTTTCGCCAAGTACATCGCGCTGGTCGGCTCCGCTTCCGAAGGCGCGGTTACGGGTCCCGTGTGAAGATCCTCTTTATCGGAGATATCTATGGACATGTGGGCCGGCGCATCGTAGCGGATCATCTCGCGGACATTCGCTCGTCGCAGGCCATCGACCTGGTAATTGCCAACGCCGAAAACTCAGCCGGCGGCTTTGGCATCACTCCAATGATCGGCGAGGAACTGATCGCGCTGGGAATCGACGTACTCACCGGCGGTAACCATAGCTTCGACAAGAAAGAAAGCTATGACTATTACGCGCGGCAGCCGCGCCTGCTGCGGCCCGCTAACTTCCCCGATGGCGTACCGGGGAGCGGGATCTATCAGAATCAAACCGCCTCGCAGGTTCCCTATGCCGTGTTGAACCTGCAGGGCCGCACCCACATGACTCCGATCGACGACCCATTCCGCAAGGCCGACGCGCTCTTAAACAGCCTCGATCCCTCGGTTAAGATTCGGTTCGTCGATTTCCACGCCGAAGCGACCAGCGAGAAAGTTGCGATGGGTTGGTACTTAAACGGTCGCGTGACGGCAGTAATCGGTACTCATACACACGTACCCACCGCCG
This sequence comes from Nevskia soli, assembly GCF_903970205.1. Classification (GTDB taxonomy): domain Bacteria; phylum Acidobacteriota; class Terriglobia; order Bryobacterales; family Bryobacteraceae; genus Bog-113. The sequence goes on from NZ_CAJCHS010000345.1 coordinate 13,563, forward strand.
ACACACGTATTCTTTCAGGCGGTACGGCTTACCAGACCGATGCCGGGATGACCGGTCCGTACGATTCTGTAATTGGGGTCGATCGCGACATCATTCTGCATCGGTTCCTGAGCGCAATGCCGGTTCGTATGGAAGCTGCAAAAGCGATGGTTGAGTTACATTCCGTGATTATCGACGCCGACCAGACTACGGGCCGCGCCCTGTCTATCCGGCGGCACACCATTTGCGGGGAGTAGCCGCGATGCTGAATGGCGTGTACGTTCAGTTCTCCGGGGCGCTCCTGTTCTCGATGGTGTTCCTGTTTTTGTGGAAGCAGTCGGGAGTTGTGTACTTCGGCTATTGGTCGCTGGCCTGGGCTGTTGAATCGGCCGCATGGGTCTGTACTCTACTCGGGCAAGTTACGGGATCGCCTCACTGGCGTTTGCCGCACGCATTTTTTGAATTCGGCTTCGCTCTTTCGTTGGTGGCCGCCGCGCGCGTGTCTTCCGAGCGCGCTTCGTCCGAGCGCGTAAGCCATTGGCGCACGGCCATGCGGGCACTTTACATATTTCCCGCTTTTCTGCTGCTCGTCGAGTTGGCCGGCCCGAATCAATCGAACGTCGACGCGGCGCTGCGATCCGTAATCCTGAGCGCCATCTATCTCTATAGCTTTCGCCAGCTAAGTTTCGGTACGCGCCGGCTCTTTCATTTCACTCTACTCGCGCTCTCGCTATTCTACTTACAGGACGCGGCGGATTACCTGATCGTATTTCTGCGCGGTGGTTTGACGCCAGCCTGGATGGAGTACATGAAGTACTCCAGCTACTACGATCTGGCGCTGAAGACCTTGCTTGCGTTCTCCGCCATGGCGATGTGGATTGAGAACCAGAACAATCGGGTTTTGCAGATTGGCATGGAGTTGGATAAGTTTCGGCGGGAGCGGGCGAACGAATCGAACCTGGACTATCTGACCGGACTGCTCAACCAGGACGCGCTGCGCCGCAGGATGGATTCAGACGAGAGTTTCGAAGGCGTTGCGGTTGTTTTCGACCTGGACGGGTTTAAGTCGATCAACGATGTATACGGTCATATCGTCGGGGACGAGGTACTAAGAAACGTCGGCAATCTGGTCCGGTCTTCGATTCGCGACGAAGATCAGGCTTACCGCTGGGGCGGTGACGAGTTTGCCCTCCTCTTTAACTCACACGCGGCCGAGATCGCGCTCAAACGAATGGCGGAAATCGAAGCGCGATTGAACGACTTCCGGGTGCGCGGTCACGGTCTGCTACGAGTGCATTTCAGCTGGGGCGTGGTCGAGGGACAACAGACCCGGCTGCGCGACGTGATCGACAAAGCGGATCGCCTGATGTATGTGCACAAGCGGGAGCGCGCCGCGGGATCGGGCGCGGAAGCGATCGCGCACCCGTAAATTTCCGGCGCGCGACAGCGGTCGCCGTTTTCGCTTATAATGCAATCTCTTGCCTGTTTGACGTCTTTGACGATCGAACGCAAGCCAAGGAGAAATTTTGAATCGGAAACTAGCCCCAATCTGTTTCGCAGCGCTTATTTTCGCGTCGATCGCGTCGAGCGTCGCCGAAGCCCAATCTGTATTGACGCACCACGTGCGCGACGCTGTTCGCACCGGAGAGGCGCCGTCCGTCGGCCGCCTTCCGGAAGACCAGACGTTGACTCTGGATATCGTTTTGCCGCTTGGCGATTCCGACGGACTCACCAGATTCCTCAGCGATGTCTACAACCCGGCGAGCACCAACTATCGCCAGTTCTTGACGCCGGCGCAGTTTACCGCAAGGTTCGGCCCTTCTCAGGAAGCTTACGACGCGGTAGTCGCTTTCGCCCGGAACGCCGGTCTCACGGTGTACGGCGGTAGCCGCGATGCCATGGACGTGCAGGTCAAAGGCTCGGTCTCAACCATCGAGGCGGCTTTCCACGTCACCATGCGCACTTACCAGCACCCCACGGAGAACCGCGTCTTTTATGCGCCGGATCAGGAGCCGACAGTCGATCTCCCCTTCAACCTATGGCACATCTCCGGTCTGGACAACTACTCGATTCCGCATCCCATGTTGACGAGTAAGACCGATTACCTTAAAGCGCAAGGCTCGATTGCCACCGGGGTCAGCAGCCACGCGACCACCGGCTCCGGTCCTTCAAACTCTTTCCTTGGGAGCGACATGCGCGCGGCTTATTACGGGAAAACGGCGCTAACCGGCGCGGGCCAAAATCTCGGGTTACTTGAATACGAGGGCACCGATCTTGCCGATCTGAACACTTACTATACGAATGTCGGGCAGACCAATACAGTCCCGATAACTATTCTTTCCACCGACGGAACCAGCCCCAACTGTGTCGATACCAAAGCCGGCGGTAGGTGCGATGACACCGAACAGACGCTCGATATGACGCAGGCGCTCGGCATGGCTCCCGGTTTGGCCAGTCTGGTCATGTATGTCGGGTCGACCGATACCGCGATGATCGGCGCCATGACGACTCATGACCCGCTGCCCACCACCATCGGATGTTCATGGGGCTGGACGCCCGCGGATCCAACGACCCTCAATCCGTACTTTGAGAAGATGGCGTCTCAAGGCCAGAACTTCTTCGCGGCCTCCGGCGACAGTTCAACCTGGTCCAAGCTGCACGAAGCCTGGCCGGCGGACAACGCCTACGTCGTCGCGGTGGGCGGCACGGACCTGGAAACTGAGTCAGCGGGCGGCGCGTGGAAATCGGAGACGGCCTGGATTGACAGTGGCGGCGGCATCTCGCCGGACGACATCGCGATTCCCAAATGGCAACAGATTTCGGGCGTGATCAACTCCAGCAACGAGGGTTCAACGACCTATCGCAACGGTCCTGACGTGTCGGCCAACGCGAACTTTACGTTCTATGTGTGTGCCGACCAGAGCGGCTGCACCGCCAACGAATATGGCGGGACCAGTTTCGCTGCGCCGATGTGGGCCGGCTATATCGCTCTCGTCAATCAGGCGCGAGCCTTGTATAGCGAGACGACTCTCGGATTTCTGAATCCGATCATCTACGCAGAGAACGTGACTTCCATCTACGATACGGATTTTCATGACATCACGAGCGGTAAATCCGGAAAGTACTCGGCCGTCGTGGGCTATGATCTGGTAACCGGTTGGGGCAGCCCCAATGCCGGGCTGATCGCGGCCTTAGTGAAATATTGATGTGTAAGAAGATCGGGACGTTCTTATAGGCGTCCCGATCTGTGTCATCATCCTGTCATCTCGGTAAGCCAGTACTCCTTTGATGGCACATCCCGCCGAAACCGTTTAAGATAACCAAGAGCATCTCCCAGCGAAGGGCGGCCTGGAGCGATCGGCTGCGGTTTTTAGCGTAAGAAAGCAATTAGAAATCTCTTGGAATTCCGTGTAGGAATTAGTACAATCAATTTCTACGAGCTTATCATTGTGCCTCCCGGGTGCCTCCCGGGTGCTCCCGGCGTTCGCGCGGGCGCGTTGATTTGCGTAGCGACACATCCATAATCCGTACCGATCCCGAGGCCATCACTGTTAAAGAAGAACCGCGCTCCGCTTCCTGGTTTCGTCAGCCGTTTCAGGCCCGCTTTCACCTTTCGCGCGGCGAAGGTCGCGTTAGTATTGGCCGCAGTTGTTGTGACCGGAACGAGGTTAGCTGCCCAAAGCGCTCAAACCTGGCCTTTCTCGGGATTTGACATCACCAACAGTCATTGGAACTCGACGGAATCCACCCTCGGCGCCTCCAACGCAAATACGCTTGTTGAGCGGTGGGCTTTCACCACCCAGAACGATGTCTCGGCAATTCCCGCTGTCGATGCCGTAGGTAACGCGGTCTACTTCCCGGATTGGTCCGGCAACCTCTACAAGCTCAATGCCTCCACCGGCGCGGTAATCTGGTCGCAACAGCTGCCCAATTACGGACTACCGTCGGATTTCATTTCTCGCAGCACGCCGACTCTATCCGGAAACATGCTCATCATGGGGGCCAGTACAACCGTCGGCTACCCTAACTACACGGCGGGCGCGTATGTTATCGCGGTTGACACTGCATCCGGCAACCTTCTGTGGCAGGTCGAAGTCGATTCGACGGAACTCGCTGTGATCACCGGCTCTCCGGTGGTCTACAACGGAGTTATCTACATCGGCGTGTCGTCCGGTCAGGAGAAGCTCACTACGCCGACCTTCCGCGGCAGTGTCGTGGCGCTGTCGCAGGTAACCGGGCAGGTACTCTGGCAGACTTACATGGTTCCCTCCGGCTACACCGGCGCCGCGATCTGGTCGAGCACTCCGGCAATCGACGTATCCCGCAATCAACTCTATGTGACGACCGGCCAGAACTACGGGGTTCCGGCTTCGGTGGAAGCATGTGAAATTGCCGCCGGCAGCAATTCCTCGGCCGTGCTGGCCTGCCAGGCGCCGAACAACTACGAGGATGCGATTGTCGCTTTGGACCTGACCACCGGAGCGATCAACTGGGGCACTAAGTGCTCGACCACCGACGCGTGGAACGGGTCCTGTTCCACCGGCGGAAGTGCTTGTCCTATACCAACAGGCGCGGACTACGATTTCGGATCGGGCGCCAATTTCTTTACCGCCAATATTAACGGCGTCCCAACCGACTTAGTCGGCGCCGGCCAGAAGAGCGGCACCTATTGGGCTCTCGATCCGGATACCGGATCTGTAGTTTGGAAGCAAGTTGTAGGCCCTGGCAGCAAGGGAGGCGGTATTGTATGGGGGACCGCGACGGACGGCCAAAGAGTCTATGTCGCGATCAGTAACAGCTCCAGAACGTCTTATATGCTGCAACCCTCCGGGAGTACGTGGAACGGCGGTTCATGGGCGGCATTGAATGCGGCCACAGGCGCGTTCCTCTGGCAAGTCGCGGATCCGGGGCTCGACCCGATCAAAATTGGGGCGCCCGCACTGGCCGTCGGGCCAATCACCACCGCGAATGGCGTGGTCTACGTGGCCGATACAGCGGGCCTGATGTTTGCACTGAACGCCAGTTCGGGCGATACCTTGTGGACATTCCAGGCGCCTGGATCGGTAAACAATGCTCCAGCCATTATCAATGGGACCCTCTATTGGGGCACGGGTTACCATAACTTCCCCGCCGGTGACCCGTACGGAACCGCGAGCAACGAATTCTATTCTTTCGGTCTGCCGCCACTACCCGCAACAAGCACACAACTCGGGTCGTCGCTGAATCCGGCTAACTTCGGCCAGAACGTAACTCTGACTGCGACCGTGACGCCGGCGACGGCTACGGGAACAGTTACTTTCTTCGATGGGGCAACGGGCCTGGGAAGCAGCGTTCTAAGCAGTGGGGCCGCGACTCTAAGCACGGCTACGCTAGCCGCCGGTTCCCATTCTCTAACCGCGGCTTATCGTGGCGATGCCAACGACGCGCCTAGCACGTCGGCCGTTCTGACCGAGGTGATCAATGCAGTTTTGAACGTCACGACGACAACCCTGAACGCCTCGCCGAATCCAGCTACTCCGGGTCAGACAGTTAATCTAACTGCTACGGTTTCACCCGCAACGGCAGGGGGAACAGTCGCCTTTTTCGACGGCGCTGCTCTTCTAGGTTCCGCGGCTCTGGTTCAGGGAACGGCGAGCATGAGTACCGCGTTCTCAGCAGGCTCACATCCACTTACAGCCTCTTATTCGGGCGATGCCGGCGATGCCGCGAGCACCTCCAGCATCTTCACTGAATCGGTAACTTACCCCCTGAACGTCTCTTCGACGTCGCTGAACGTTCCCGCGAGTTCGTCCACTTATGGTCAGAACGTCACGCTGACGGCCACGATATCTCCTTCGAGCGCTACCGGAACCGTAACTTTCTATGACGGGGTCACCGTACTCGGCCGCGTATCTATCGTCTCCGGGCAGTGTTCCCTGAGCACGTCGCAGCTAGCAGCCGGATCCCATTCGTTGCGCGCGAGTTACAGCGGCGATGCGATGGATACTTCGAGCATGTCCGCGGTGTCGACTTACACGGTCAGTGCTGTTGCCGCCAACGGGTTTCAGAGTCCCGCGACTTATGGGGGGCTCAATGCGCCTCTGGCGGTCGCCGCCGGAGACGTGAACGGAGACGGCATCGCCGATCTGGTCGTTGCTAATTATGGAAGTCAGAACGTCGCCGTGTGGCTCGGCAACGGCAATGGGACATTTAGCGGCCCCGTATACTTCGGGACCGGTATCGGCGGCGACTCGATCGCCATCAACGACTTCAATGGCGACGGAAAACCGGACATCGCGGTCGCGAACCAAAGCGGTAACGGCGTGGCTATCCTGCTCGGCAACGGCGATGGAACCTTCCAGGCGCCCGTGAGTTACTCATCCGTCAACGCGCCTTCCGCGGTTGCCGTCGCGGATTTCAACTTAGACGGTATCGCCGACCTGGCAACGGTAAGTGCGACGGGTAATGGAATTAGTGTGCTGCTCGGCAATGGCAACGGCACGTTCCAGAACGCAGTGACTTACAATGCCGGCAATCAACCGTATTCGCTTACCGTCGGGGATTTTAACGGCGACGGAAAGCCGGATATCGCCATCGCCAGTTTTGGCTCGAATAGCGTCAGCGTACTCTTGGGAAACGGAGACGGAACGTTTCAGAGCGCGGTCACTTACAGTGTAGGCGGGCCGCCTGAATCGATTATTGCGGCGGACTTCAACGGAGACGGCAAAACCGATCTGGCGACAGCGAACCAGAACACCAGCAGCGTCAGCGTGTTGCTGGGGAACGGGGATGGGACCTTTCAGCAGGCCGCGCCATACGCCGCCGGAAGCGGTTCGGCTTACGCCCTCTCGGCCGGCGATTTCGATGGCAACGGCACGCTTGATCTCGCGGTCGCCGACCAAGCCAATAACGCCGTCGACATCTTATTCGGTAAGGGAGACGGGACCTTCACGGCGGGGGCTGCGTACCCAACGGGTAGCACGCCGCAGTCGATTTCCGTCGGGGAATTCAACGGGGACGGGCGCACGGATCTCGCCGTCGTAAGTCAGTCGGGCGACAGCGTCACCGTCTTGCTTGCGGCCGTACTGCCGGCGACGTCGACCACCTTGTCATCCGGTCCGAATCCGTCGACCCCTGGGCAGTTAGTCACTCTCTCCGCCGTCGTTATGCCGGCCACCGCGACGGGCAGCGTTTGGTTCTTCGATGGGTCGACACTTCTCGGCTCCGGAGTGCTTGCGGGAGGCGCTGCCACGTTCAGTATTTCCACGCTTGCTCCCGGGTCCCACTCACTTACCGCGGCTTACACCGGCGACGCAGCGGACGCGCCGAGCACCTCCGCATCCGTAGCCCAGGTTGTCACGCCCATCTTAACTATCACGACCACTACACTGAACACGACTCCGAATCCCTCGATCGCCGGGGGCAGCGTCTCGCTGACCGCTTCAATTGCCCCCTCCACCGCCACGGGAACCGTCACCTTCCTCCAGGGTGCGGTCACTCTCGGCATCGCGCCCGTCATCAGCGGAGTAGCGTCTCTCGCGACTCCTTTCGCCGCCGGGACCTACTCGTTGACCGCGACTTACTCCGGTGATGCTAATGATCAGGCAGGCACTTCCAACACGGTGACTCAGGTAGTCAATCCACCTTTGTCCGCGTCCTCAATCAGCGTAAGTTCATCCGCGAATCCTTCCACCCTCGGGCAGTCCGTAACTATGACCGCGACGGTTTCACCGTCCACCGCAACCGGCCATGTGACGTTCTATGACGGATCCGCGGTGCTTGAAGTCGAACCCGTTGTAAATGGGAAAGCCGTGCTGACCACGACCACACTTGCGTCCGGAGTTAGCTCGCTCCGCTTCTACTACAGCGGCGATGCGAACGATACCCCCAGTAGTTCCAATATGTCGCAGACCGTAAACGCGGCCGCCGCGAACGGTTTTAAGAACGCGGTCGATTACGGGTCGCTCAACGTTCCTTATTCAGCCGCCATTGCCGATATTAATGGCGATGGGAACGCGGACATAGTAGTCGCGAACTTCGGAGCAGGCGGCGCGGCCGTGTTCCTGGGTAATAGCAACGGAACCTTTGCTTCGCCGCTATTTACGGCTGCGGGAACCATCCCGGTTTCGGTCGCCACCGGGGATTTCAACGAAGATGGGATTCCGGACCTCGCTCTGGCGACCGCCGGCGGCAACAGCGTCGCCATTGCACTCGGAAACGGTGACGGGACCTTTCAATCACCCACGACCAACCCTGTAGGTAGTAATCCATCATGGGTTAGCGTCGGCGATTTCAACGGGGACGGGATTGCCGACATCGCAACGGCGAATCTAAGCGGCAATAGTGTAAGCATCCTGCTCGGCAATGGAAACGGAACGTTCCAACCGGATGTTAGTTATCCCGCCGGGGCCAGTCCTTACAGCGTTGCGGTGGGAGACTTCAACGGCGATGGTTATCCCGACCTTGCGGTCGCCAGTCATTTCGACGCCCACGTTTACTTGCTCCTGGGCAACGGTAACGGCACGTTCCAGGCGCCGGCGGCGATTAGTGTGGCCGAAGTCCCCGAAATGTTGATCACCGGGGACTTCAATAATGATGGCAAACTCGACCTCGCAATGGCGAATGTTTCGGGCAGCAGCGTGACTATACTTATCGGCAGCGGAAACGGTGCATTCGCTACGCCTGTAAGTTATACGACAGGCAGCGGGACGGCTTCGGGCCTAACTCCGGGCGATTTCAACGGAGACGGCAAGCCTGACTTGGCGATAGCCGATCCCGCCGGTAACTCGCTCGACATCCTATACGGCAATGGCGATGGTACGTTCTACGCGGGAGGAACATTCGCTACAGCTAACGGACCCGTGTTTGCCGCGGCCGCCGATTTCAACCACGACGGAAGAACCGACCTCGTCTCGGTAAATCAGAACGGCGATAACATCAGCGTGCTGCTAGGTTCCGCGACTACAGGCTCGACAACCACGACATTAGTCTCGTCGGCGAATCCGTCAGTCTTCGGCCAGCCGATCTCCTTTACAGCGGCCGTGTCGCCTACAACCGCTACCGGCAAAGTCGTGTTCTACAGCGGCACAGCGGCGATGGGAACGGGTACTCTCGAAGGCGGCAGCGCAACCTTTACCGCGCCAACGCTCCTCGCGGGTACGCATTCGGTGAAAGCAACGTACGACGGCGACACATTCGACAAACCAAGCACTTCCGCGGTCATCACCCAGACAGTAAGTAAGGCAACACCCGTGGTAACACTCAGTCCCTCGGCGAACCCGGTAGCTTTTGGGCAGAGTCTCACCCTCACCGCGACGGTAACTCCCTCGCTCGCGACCGGGAAAGTAACATTCGCGAACGGGTCTGCAATATTAGGTTCCGCAACCTTGAGTGGCGGCGCCGCTACCTTGTCGACGAGCGGGCTCGCGGTGGGGACCCACTCTCTGACGGCCGTCTACAGCGGAGATGCGAATGACAACTCGGGTACATCCGCGGCGCTGAGCGAAACAGTCAATCGCGCGTCCACAGTTACTACTCTGGCTTCGTCGCCTGATCCGTCCGCGTTCGGCCAGTCCGTGACTTTTACGGCGACGGTTAGTCCGTCGACTGCCACGGGCACAATTACTTTCAAGAACGGCGCAAATCCAATCGGGACCGCTGCATTGGCCAACGGAGTTGCTAGCCTTCCGTTCACCGGCTTATCGGTCGGGGCCCATTCGATCACCGCGACTTACCCCGGAAGCACCAATGACGCGGCAAGCACTTCATCGCCGGTGACACAGACGATATCCGCCGCAACAACCACAGTAGCTTTGGCATCTTCGGTGAATCCGTCGGTTTCCGGTCAGGCGGTTACCTTCACGGCAACCGTAACGCCTAGCGCCGCCACGGGGACAATCACGTTTAAGGACGGCTCGAAAGCGATCGGGCAAGCGGCCCTCGCGAACGGAACCGCATCCCTGGCAATCTCCGCGCTGCCGGTCGGCG
>NZ_CAJCHS010000346.1 GCF_903970205.1 Nevskia soli
TTGGCGAACGGGACCAGCTCTCCGTTATCCCAGACGGCGAATGTATAGTCCGTGAATAGAGACGCGCGCTTCCCGTTTCCCGGTTGCGCGTAGAGTAGAACCGCGTCGACAGAGTACGGCTCTATCTTCCACTTCCACCAATCGCCGCGGCGCCGCCCGACGCGATAAGGAGAACCGAACCGCTTCAACATGAAACCTTCAACCCCACGCTCGCGCGAGCTGCGCCGCAGTTCCTTCAACTGTTCCCACGACTCGGCCGGGACAACGGGAGACAGAACCGCATGCCCGGAACCGGCAATGCCGGCTACGATCCCTGTAAGCTGCCGGCGCCGTTCTTCCAGCGGCAGTTCCCGCACATCGACTCCGCCGGACTCGAGTAGATCGTACGCAACAATCGCCGCCGGAACGTCGCGCAGCATCTTATCGCTAAGTACCTTGCGACCGATCCGCCGCTGCATCTGCGCAAAAGGCAGCGGAGCGTTATTCTTCCACGCCAGAATCTCGCCATCGATTGCCGTACCTTCCGGCAGCAGCGCGCCCAGCGCCTCCAGTTCAGGGAAACGCTCTGTTATGAGCTCTTCCCCGCGTGACCATAAGAAGGTATGCCAGTTACGCCGGATCAGTTGGGCGCGAATACCGTCCCACTTCCATTCGACCTGCCATTCAGCCGGATCGCCGATCGCTTCCACGTCGCCCTCAATCGGATATGCCAGACAAAACGGATAAGGGCGGCTCACGTCCGCATCGCTGCTATCCGCGCCGAACAACTGCCCGTGAAACTCGGGAGTCGGCTGCCAGTCGCCCATCAGTCGATGAGCGACTACATTGGGATCGAGCCCGCTCACCTTAGCGATGGCGCGAACCACCAGATTCTGCGAGACGCCGACGCGAAACTCGCCGGTAATCAGCTTATTCCAGACGAAGCGCTGCCGCTCATTCAACTCGCGCCAGCTCGCCAGCATCGACGCCCGCCGCTGCGCATCATCCCAGCCACGCATCGGAAGCAATCGTTCTTCGACCCAGTAAGTAAGTGACTCTTCGGTCGAAGTTGTCGGCGGAGGTAGAAGTAAAGCAATGGTCTCGGCTAAGTCGCCGACCGCGTGGTAAGATTCGGAGAAGATCCAATCCGGCAGACCTGACTCCTCGATGGCCCAGCCAACTAAGTCACGCGTCGCAATCAGCCGCTTCGGCCGACGGCCGATCAGGAAGTTGATCGCCCACACCGCATCCGCCGGAGTCGCGGCACTTAGATAAGCCGCGATCGCATCCACCTTCTCGTTCGTCTTGGTGGTTTCGTCCACCGCGGCGTATAAGTCGGCGAAGCGCTTCACTCGAACGCCTCCGCCGAGTCGACAGTTGCTTCGCTCTCGTCGCGTTCGCCTTCAAAGCGCGTTTCCAGCGCCTTCGCATCCAGGCCGCGCTCACAGAGCCAGCGCACCAGCGGCGCTCGGTAACCATGCGTCACCATCACGCATTGCGCGCCGGTAGCTTCGATCGCCGAGAGTAAGCCGGGCCAGTCCGCATGGTCCGATAGCACGAAGCCATGATCGATCGAACGGCGCCGCCGCGTGCCGCGAATGCGCATCCAGCCGGAAGCGAACCCGGTGGATACCGTGCCGAACCGGCGCAGATAGGGATTGGCATTCCCCGACGGCGGCGCGACGATCAGAGCCCGCGACCAGTCGTAGCCTTTCTCGACCGCGCCGGCATAAGCGGTTTGGGGTAAGTCAATGCCGGCATCGCGGTAAACGCGATTGAGTTTCTCTACGGCGCCGTGACAGAAGATAGGACCAATGGAAGGGTCAACGCCGGCCAACAAACGCTGCGCTTTGCCTAACGCATAGGCGAACAGGACGCTGGCTTTGCCGTTCTCCTGATTGCCTCGCCACCAGGCGTTCAACTCAGAGAAGATCTCAGGTTGCGGACGCCACCTGTAGATCGGTAACCCGAAGGTGGATTCGGTGATGAAGGTATGGCACCGGACCGGCTCAAACGGCCGGCAGGTCCTATCGTGTTCCAGCTTATAGTCGCCTGAGACTACCCAGACTTCTCCGTCACTCTCTATGCGAACCTGCGCCGAGCCGAGGATGTGGCCCGCAGGATGGAACGACACGTGAACGCCGTCGAACAGCACAGGCGCGCCCCAGGCGGCAGTTTGGATGACCGCGTCCGGTCCCATGCGCGCGCGCAACACGCCCCGGCATTCTTCGGAGCACAAGTAAGCCTTACAGCCCCAGTGCGCATGGTCCGAATGCGCATGCGTGATGACGGCACGATCGACCGGGCACCAGGGATCTACGTAGAAGTCACCCGCTTCACAGTAGAGTCCGTTGCCGGTGACACGCAGCATGTCGCTCAAAGCTGTTTATTAGTATCTACGAATGCGGCGGACAACTCGGAGAGTAACCCCTTCCAATCGCGGTACTTAGAACCTGCCGTACCGTTTCAATGACCCGCCGAACTTCGCCGCCGCGGGCTGCAGGCCCGTGTTTAGCCCCGATACCCGCAGTCCGCAGTGGTACGATCCGGTCAAGAGAAGCTTGTCCTCAAAACCGAGCGGAGCGCCGAAGCTAGTTCTTAGTCATACTCAAGCCCGTTACAGTAGCGTCCGTATTATGGGAGAATCGGATGCCGTAAACCCCGTCCGTCGACTTGAGCTTCCCGGCAGTAACCAGCGCTGATTTGTCATAACCAGCGACCACGGTCCCATTAATCGAGCACTCCACGCGATCGCCTTTCACCGACATCGCGATCTCTTGACTAACCGGTTCGCCCGGTCCGGCGGCCTTATGCACCGCCGCGTTCGCCTCGGGCCGCCGCCCGTTCATTTGGAACGCATCCGGACCAAAGCCTCGAACGATGAAGGTACCGTTCCCGTAGGCGGCGCAGTACAGGTAACTTTGTTGCGCAGTCCCCAGATCATTGCCCGCAATAAAGATCCCGTACGGATGCGGGTGGTCATTGCGGTTCATATACTTCGGCTCGTTGAACGTCGCTTTCACGGTATAGTTACCCGTTGCTTTGTTCGCGGGATTCCAATACGCGGTCGCCGGACCCGTCGTGACATGCAGCGCGGCGCCTTCCTGCGTGAGCTTCGCGCTCTTCAAAGTTTGGCCGGATTTTTCCTCATTCGCGTCGATCTTCCCGGTCCAGCCCGGCGCGAATACACCACCGCCCTCGATGGCCTGGGAGCCTTCCGATTGACCCCGCGCCGATTGGATGGCCGCGGGAATGAGCATGACGACGATGGCTGCAAATGCAGTGTTGCTGGTGAGGCGCATCGGTTGTAGTATATCGTCCGTTATGGCGCGTCGTGGGCTCGCGTCGAAAGCGACCACCCTGGGGCCGAGAACCAAGAGTCCTCCCGGGGTAGGTCACCGCGATGCAACGATTTGACTTGCGTCCATCCGAATCCCCGAAACGCTTCAGTTAGCTTCTGCGCGGTAGCTTCATCGCGCGCCCCGGCGCACGGGACGAACATCGCCTGCACGACAAAGCGGGCATCGAACCTGCCGTCCAGCCGCCGCGTCACCAGAAGCATCGCGCCAACGCCCTCCGCCGGCGTTAGTGGGAAAAGCAGACGACCCTTAGGGCGAAGTGCATCAAGCCATACGCTAAGTGGTTCGGTTGCTCCGGCACTTACATAGATAACGTCACACTCAGGTAAAGGAGCTTCACTGCCGGACCGATGATGGACAGCGACTTGACGATACTCCGCCAGATTCCTTGCAGCCTGTTGCGCCAGCGAAGGTTCGACCTCGTAGGCCTCTACAGAGCCGTTCTCTCCGGTAAGTTCAGCCAGCAGTGCCGTGTAATAGCCGCTACCTGCACCGACATGTACAATCCGGTTTCCTTTCTCGATACCGAGTGCCGCAATCGAGACCGCATGCAGGGTGGGCTGGCCATTATTCAACGGGCCATCCGTCCCGAGCGAGACGACCACATCCTGATAGAGGGACGCGGGGTCGTCGGAGGGGGTCTCGATGTAACCGGCCCGCGGCGCGTAGACCTTCCAGGGTCCGGGCGGCAGGAATCGCTCGCGCGGTATGGAGGCGAACGCCGCTTCCAGTGCGCTTCCCGGCGGAATCCCGGCGTTTGCGGTGATCATCCGGGCGAAGAAGTTCCTGTGTTCCTCTACCCGAGCCATACCTTCGCCCGTAGCAGTCGCCTAGGAAGCGGCTGCCCTACGCACTGCGGGAGCGCTTCCCGCCGCCGAAGCATCGAACCGAATGGCCGCGAAGTAACCCAGACCCACAAATGCAGTCAGCGCAACCACCTGCGTCACCTTGAACGCTGTCCCCATCGCCCCCAGCGCGTTCAACGCAGGAACCTTCTCGAAGGACTGCGCGATCAATACGAACACGTTGAAGTATAGAGACGCCAGGGCGGTCAGCACATAAGTTCGGCGCCAGCCTCCCTCCAGGTGAAAGCGGTAGCGCGCGCCGATGGCCAGAGCAAGCAACACCACCGAGAGAGCGCCGACGACATAGGAAGGCTTGAACCCGTGGAAAGGAAACAGGAATCCCGTAAGGACCGTGATCACCGTGGAAGCTAGAAACACAGCCGTCCAACGGTCAAACCGTTGCGCAGTTAGCAGCCCGAACAAGACCGCCAGACCGGTAAGGATCCCGATCAGGCTCAAGGCTACGTGGAAAAGAGTGAACGCACTTAAGATCATTCGAATTCCCCTTCAATTCGGCGATTTCAACTGCGAACCGCCTGAGCAAGCTTACTCCATTTCGAGGCCGATTGGGGCGCCGTTCGCCCCCCGGCATTTCCCAATGCGTAAATTGCGTGATAGAGTGATTTGCTAAACGGGGGAATCCCATGAAGTGTTTATGGACTGCGGCGGCGGTTCTAGCCGTAACCGCTCTGTCATCGTCAACGCCTGCCCGTGCTGACGAAGCGGTTGACCGGGCTGTGCAACTGGAGCAGGCGGGGAACGCGGCCCAGGCGCGCGCCATCCTGCTTGACGCTGTTCAACGCACGCCGGACGACACCGCAGCGCTGTCTGCCTATGCCGAATTTCTGGATCGTTATCGCGACCCGGAAGCGCGCACCGTGTATCGCAATCTGCTGGCAAAGTTGACCGGCAATCCTCAAGAGAGCCTGCGGATTCAGCGCCGGCTGATCCTTTTGGACTTGGTTGAAGGCGATGCGAATGCCTCGCACACTGATCTGGCGGCGTACGCTGCCGCGGGCGGAAAAGATGGCCAGTTAGGCGCCGCGCCCGTTGAAGCGCGGCTCTCGGGCGCTAACCCGGGCGCTTCCAGCGATGGCGCTTACATCGATATCCCCGGCCCGCTCCGCTCCTTCGCCCGGATGGCGGCGATCGCGGTCGATGCCGCGCCTGAAGACATTCTGCCGGCCGTATCGCGCAACGTGATTGTGAACGGGTATCAGGCTTCTCGCAACAGCGAAACGCTCGAGCCCACCGAGTACATGAAGCTGCTGCTCCGCTACATCTCGCAGGCCCGTGAACTCGAACAGCTAGCCGGTCCCACCATGATCATCAAAATCGACACCTGCGATTCGTCGCAAACGGCCGACTTGCTGCGCATCATCGGCTTCCGTATGCGCGGTGGATGCGGCAGCGAAGTCGTGCTCGAAACGGTGAACGCCGCGCGCGCTTTTCTCACGTCGGACTCCGGTTTTCCAACCGCGCAGCTGGAGCAGGCGTTGCGCACGAATCGCCCGTTTGTGTACGATTTTCACCCGTCGCACGTGCCCGTTCTGTTCAGTCCCGATTACTGGGTTTCCGCCAAGGAGAAAGGCAATGGAGACTACCTCGACGCGTTTCTGGGCGACCCTACAATCTGCCGCTTCTATCTGGGCATGTCGAAGCTGAATCGCACCACCGCTGAAGAGCTGCACAAGAACGTGCCTGCCGCACGTCTGCATTCCTACGCGAGCGTCCTCGATTTCTTCGGCAGCCTGTTTGAAATTCGCGATGGAAAAGCCGTGGTTCCCGGCGGAAAGAGGTCCGCTCAGGCGTGGTCCGATCTGGTCGGCGTGTCCTGGGAACACGGTCCGCAATTTTTCGAAAGACTGCTCGCCAAAGATGACGGATGGATGGCCAGCCTCTACGATTCGCTGGCCCGCATTCACGGCCCTGTACAGGAATATCTGACCGACCCCGTCCGCATGAAGCGCTTCTATGCGGCTGTGCGCGGCGACGTCACCAGCCCCGGACCCGCGCGCCCCGTGTTTCGCGCCAACACCGACATGGTCTTGCTGACCACCCGCCTGCGGATTGACGCCAATGGCTACGCTCATATTCCGGGCGGCGTGGCCGCATGGAGGGACTTGTTCGGCCCGCGCTCGCGAGTCAAGTACGACGCGAAACTCGCGCGAACGGCGGCCTACTGGGGCACTCCCGATGACGTTCTGGAAGCGCTCTTCGGCATGGCTCACAAAGCCGTGGGAAATGAACCGCTCCGAATCTTCATGACCCTGAGCGACGTCGACCGCTTCCGCGCCGCGCCGCTCGCGTCCAACACCATCGAGGTTCTCATCCGCAACTGGAGGCAATACGGCCCGCAGTACAGCGTCTTCGCCGAAGCGCCGGCCCTGTCCGACGCGGCGATCCTGGCGTTCATCGACACGGCTTCCGCGCTGGATCGTATTCGCGATCCGCAAATTCGCGCCGACGCCGCCGCGAGCATGCAGGCCAACGTCGGCCTCTGGCAGATCTTTTGCCGCCATGCTTCGATTCACGCAAGCGACGCGGATGCCTCGCTCGCGAAGCTGCTGGCTGAATTCGCGCCGATCAAGACCGAGCGCGACGTGTTCGATGCCGATCGGAAATCGGTGGCGGTTCTGCTGAGCGCGACTCACACGCCGCCGGGCGCCGATCCGCAGGCGCGCATCCTTTCCCTGCTCGCCGGGTCCAGCGACAACGGCGAGTCGGAACCGCGCGATCAGGTGGTGAAGGATATGCAGCGCGTACTCGACGCGCAGGAGGCCGTGAGCCTTACGAGTCTGCTCGCCATTGCTTCTAACGTCGAGCAAGCCGCCGCCGGTCAGAAGGCCGACATGGCGCTGGTGCAGAAGCTCGCGGGCAAGATCGCTGAGATTCAGCTGCCGCAGCCGCCGCTTTCCGTGGCCGAGAAGAATGTCATCGGCGCTGGGTATTGGACCGACAAACATATAGCGACGGAACGCAAGATGAATCTGCGCGCGATGATCGATCAGGCTCGGCCCGAAGATAAGGTCCGCGAGGTCGAAGGCGCCCTCGCGCCCCATATGCGCGATACGCTCGTCGCGCTGAACTATGCGCACTATGCGCCGCCGGGCGCGCAGATCCTCTACACCAATCCGCTGTTCGTCCGCTCGCACGAGTTCGTCGATCCGCAGGGCACGTCGAACACTTGGAAAGAGACGGTGCTGCTTGGCGCCGGTTGGCCGTCGAACGGCGGAGGGCGCCTGACCGGATCTCTCGCGAACCTGCCTTATGCGCTGGCGGAAGCCGAACAGAACTTCATGGTTCCCTCCCAGACGCAGGCTTTGATCTGGGGCGACCTGGCGCCGCAGATGATTCTCTCGGCCAAGCTTCCACGCTGGTGGAACGTCACGCCCGTGCAGATGCACTGGGTCAACCTGAATATGCGTCTGGGTGAAACGCTGCTGGCCGAAGCGGCGATACGTCCTCAGGTCAGCGCGGTCGTATTTGACACGCTGCATGTGTTCGTGCCGCCCCAGCGCGTCGAAGCGATTCATAAGGACCTGGGTTCGGGTGACGTTCACGCCGCCATTGAAACGCTGACGCCGGCTGAATTGTTCAACTTCGCTGGAGCCTTGCGCAACTCGCCGGAACTTGCGCCGGTTCTCGAAAACGATCCGGCTTCGCGCGAGATGCGCTCCATCGCGGCGCAACATGCGGCGGACGTTTCCGATGCCGCGATTTCATCCGCGTTCGGCACGCCTAAGCCAACGCTGGCCAACTCCTACCGGCCGGAACTCCTCCGGTTGCAAACCTTCCCGAGTCTGATGGGATATTCCAGCCGCATCATGGCGGAAAGCTGGGAGTCGAATACGCTGTATTGGGCCGCGCTCGCCGATCAGAAGCATCTGGCCCCTGCGGAACTGAACGTCGTCATTCCGGAATGGACGCAAAAAGTAATCGAGCGCATCTTCGCGTCGCATCTGGAAGATTGGCCGGCATTGTTGAAGTCGCTGCGGACCGTAGGCGATGAGGTTCGCGCCGGCACGGTGCCGGGGCAGCCGGCGGGAGCATAGATTTTGAAAACACCTTATGGATTCGGGGGAAAAGGTGCGTAAGCTTATTCGCGTATTGGCGATTATTGGAGTGTCTGCCGGGGTCGGGGCGTTGCTCCTCTGGGCTCAGGAAAGAATGCCGGTGTTCAAGTCGAACATCAATCTGGTGGTCCTGACTTTTACGGTTACGGACGGTCATGGGCACTATATCAACAATCTGAAACCGGGTGATTTCAAAGTGCTGGAAGACGGTATCCCGGAGAAGATAACTACGTTCGAAGAAGGCAACGCGCAGGTCATGCAGGTGATGGACGATGGCTCTCTGCGGCCGATGGCGCCATCGGAAGAGCAAGCCAAACCGGACGCCTCCGCGACGCAGGTCGGGCTGGATGCGCGGTCCGATGAATTCAGCGGCACCAACGTCTTCGTCTTATTCGATACCAGTAACTTCATGTATCGTGGCTTTGTCTACGCGGAAGACGCGATCGCGGATTTCGTGCGCGGACTGGATAAGTCGGACTCGGTCGCGATTTACACGTTCAGCCGTAATCTGTCGCGTCCGGCGCCGCTGACGCGCGATCGCAGCAACGCCATCAATGGCCTGCGTACTTCGGTTGCCGGCGACGATACGGCTCTTTACAACGCTTTGCTTCTGACCCTGCGCGATGCCGCGAAAGTGCCGGGCCGCAAGGTAGTCATCGTGTTCTCTAACGGACCGGACAACGGAAGCATGATCGCTCCGGATGACGTGCGCGCCGTGGCGGAAGACGAGGGAATTCCGATCTACGTGATCTCGACGAATGAGGTCAATAAGGATTCGATTTCGAGCGGCGTATTCAAGCGCATCACGTCGCGAACCGGCGGCAAGGCTTACTGGGCTAAGACTTGGCAGAAACAGGTGGAGGCGTTCGAGAACATCCGCGAGGATTTGGGTAACTCGTACACCGTCACTTACTACCCCGCGCCAAACCCGAACGAGGGATTTCGGAAGATTACCATTGAGTTAGCCAAGGATCCGGGTAAGAAGCTGAGGGTTCGCGCTCGGCCTGGCTATCGTCCGCGCGTTGGGTAAGTGCACTTGCTACGGTAGTCCAGCCTGACAGGTCTGCGCTGCGTTTGTGTGGTAGAGTGGGACACTCGAAAAGGACGGGCCGGTTAGAAATGATGAGACGAAAAAAACCGGTCCCGCTTGGCGCTCCTGGGGTTCGCACCCAAAAACGGGGATATGCTCATGTTCTCCATCGAGAATAGGGGAAATCGAATCTCGAAGTCAATCGGCGGTTCTTGAGATCGGTCAGGGAGCCAGCCTTTGCCCGGCGAAACGCCTCCGGGGGTCATCCCTTTTGGACCACGCAGAGCAGAGAAGATTGCCGTCAGGATCTTCCGGTACATAAAGTCAGCAGGTGGGCTTGTAGCGCCACGGATAGCGGGTTGCGCCGAGCTTCACGAGTCGCTCCACTTTTTCCAGGATATGGGTCAAGGGAGAGATTCGCGCCTTTTCCTTCGGGATCGCGAAGCACCGCCCAGCCGCCTTGCGGAGGCTCCCTGGGGACGTACCTAAAATCGGCGCCTTAGGGCC
>NZ_CAJCHS010000347.1 GCF_903970205.1 Nevskia soli
ACTAAGTCCGCGTAACGATCCGCGTTCAGATCACCTGCGGCCATAAGATTCAGATTGGGACCGAGATTCACAGGCACGGTCTCGTGCTCCGGAAAGCTCCCGGCTCCGTTACCTAGCAGAACCTGTATGAACTTCGGACCCGAGTCCCCACCTTCAACAGCTGCTAGATCGATCTTGCCGTCTCCGTTGAAGTCGCCTATCGTGTATTCCGAAACGAAAGCTGGTAGCGGGACATGGCGTGGCGCCTCGAACGCCCCGTTGCCGATCCCGAGCTGCACTTCCATCACATCCTCATTCGGGCTTCGTAGGATCCAGCTGATGTCGGGAATGCCGTCATTGTTGAAGTCAGCTGTCTCCAAGTAAATGGCCACCAACGGTATGCTCGTAACCACGCCCACGCGGAACGTTCCGTCCCCGTTGCCCAGCATCGTGACAATCTGACTTTCATTGGTCGCGTAGACTTCTTGCAGCAACACTAAGTCTTCAATTCCATCACCATTGAAGTCGCCGGCCACTGCGGTTATGTAGCTGAGGACCGGCGAGATCGGCGTCACGATCGGAGCGCCCACAGGTCCTTCTCCAACGCCAGGGTAGACAAGGATTTCGTTAAGAGCCACCACCACCACGTCCGGCTTGCCGTCGCCGTTGAAGTCACCTTGTAACAGCGATCCGATCTCATCCCCTAAGGTCGACGGCAAGTTGGTTACCTGGTTCGCCCGGAAGCTAATCGGCTGAGCCAGACCGGATTGTTCGCTGAGCAATAGAAGGCAGGCAAAAGATAGCGCGACAACCAGGGAACGCATAGGAACCTTACAGTAACACTTCCCCCCGGTCAGCGCTCGTGCATAAGACAAATCCGCAGACTTACTCCGCGAACTCGCCGATGTACTGGACTTCCTCTTCAAGCGAAATTCCGAAACGGTCGCCGACAGCGCGTTTCAACTGGCGAATAACTGCGACCAGATCCCGCGCGGTGCCGCGTCCGTCGTTATAAATCAGATTAGCGTGATAGGTTGCAACCTGGATATCCCCCACGCGCATTCCCTTGGCGCCCACCTGTTCGAGAAACCACGCGCTGGGGACTTTGCCCTCGCGAATTACGTTGGCGGGAAGCTCGGCTTGAACCGCGGGGGGCAACTCGGCGAGAAGAAAGTTTTTGAAGATGCTTCCGGCGCACTTCATCGTCGGCGGGTACTTCGCATCGCGGATGCGCCGGATGTCGTTCGCAATCCGTTGCAGTTCGACCGCGTCGGCATTGTCGAGGCGAAGTATGCAATTGAGGATGATCCAGTCCTTACGTTGCTTGAAGATACTCTCGCGATAGCGGAACTCACATGCGGCATTGTCGAAGGTCCGCGTGCCCTCGCCGTTGAGAAAGGTTACTGCGTGTACCCGCTCGGAAATGGAGTGACCGTAAGCCCCGGCGTTTCCATAAACCGCGGCCCCCACCCAACCGGGAATGCCCGTCATGGTTTCGAGGCCGCGCAGTCCGCGAGCCGTGGAGAAATCCACGACATCCTGAAGGACAGCGCCGGCTTCAACAGTGACTGCGGCGCCCGATGCAGTGGGATCTACCTGCAAGGAAGAGCCCTGAAACTTGAGAACGACGCCGCGGAAACCGGCATCGGAAACGACTAGATTCGAGCCGCCCCCGATCACCACCCACGGCAGGCCGCTTTCCTGCGAGATCGTCAGCGCTTGAGCGAAACTTGCGATGCGATCGGCGGTGACGAGAAGGTCGGCTGGACCTCCGATCGCGAATCGCGTATGCGCGGAAAGCGGCTGGTTTTCAAGAATTTCGAGGCCCGGAACAGAGGCGAGTTGCGCGCGCGCACGCGTCAACAGCTCAGTCTTGTCCGGCGCCACAATCATCTGCTCATTATAGAGTTGGCTCCGGGTACGCCGATTATGCGGAGAATCCACGGTCCTTCGTCGGAGCGCGAAGGACGCTGAGTCATGATAGATACGGGTTCCATGAATGACCAGCCTCAGGCATTTTCACCGGAAGCGTTGAAGTTTTTGCGGGCGCTGCAGCGGAACAACGACCGCGAGTGGTTCCAACCGCGCAAAGAGCAATTCGAAGCGGTGCTGCGCAATCCGATGATCGAGCTCTGCGGGCGTTTGAACACGCGCCTCATGACCTTCGCGCCGGACTATGTTACCGATCCGTCGAAGGCGGTGTTCCGGATCTACCGCGACACGCGTTTCAGTACCAATAAGACTCCTTATAAGACGCACCTCGCGGCCGTTTTCAGTCATCGCGCGATGCCCAGGAATTATGGGGCGGGCTTCTATTTTCAGATTTCGCTGGAGAAGACCGGGATCGGCGGAGGCATCTACCAGCCGGGTCCCGAGCTGCTGAAGAAGATCAGGGAGCATATCGGGACGAAGTTTGAGGAATACGAGACAGTGATGCGGAAGATCCGGGCGAAGAAGGTTGCAGGGGAGTTCGAAGGGCAGCCGATGACGCGCGTTCCGAAGGGTTGGGATCCGCAGCATGAGGCGGCCGAATTGTTGAAGTGCCGCAGCCTTTTCTTTTATGCGGAGCTACCGCCTGAAACCGCTCTATCATCGGACCTGGAAGACGAAATAACGAAGCGTTTTCGCGCGATCGCACCGTTTGTGCGGTTGATAGACGAGGCGGTAGTCGGTTCGCGAAGCTCCTCGTCGAACGGCTTTCTTGAGTAGCACGGTACTCTAAAGTAGACCAAAACAGATGATAGGCAATTACTACTCGCGGCGGATGAAAGCCTGGGAGCAGGAGCTCTGCAGCCGGGCGACCAATCGCGTCGTGCGTCCGTTCGAATGGGGTCTCGACTGGGTAGAGCGCTGGCCGGATGCTGTTCGGACGCCGCGCAACGGTCACGGCGCCGAGGCTTATATCAAGCTGTTGAACGAGATCGCGCTGCGGGATAGCGGGAAGTTCTTCGATTATGAGAAGCCGCGGGAATTTTCGTTAGTCGGCGATCAGGTGCAGTTCCGCTCGCCCGTGGATACACCGTATCCCGAGAACAACACGGTTCACCTGCGTTATTTTCCGGCGACATCCAAGGGAGTTCCAGTTAAGAAGGCCGTAGTCGTTCTGCCGCACTGGAATGCGAGCCCCCACCAGCATGTCGCGCTATGCCGGGGAATTCAGAAGCTTGGGCTATCTTCCGTGCGGGTTAGTTTGCCGTATCATGACGACCGGATGCCGCCGGAACTGGAACGCGCGGATTATGCGGTGTCTTCTAACATCGGGCGGACGCTGGATGCGACGCGCCAGGCAGTGCTTGATGTAAGAGCTTCGGTCGATTGGCTGGAATCGCGGGGTTATGAACAGTTCGCGATCGTTGGAACCAGTCTAGGAAGCTGCTACGCTTTTCTGGCGAGCGCCCATGACGAGCGGCTGCGCGTGAATGTGTTCAACCATTGCTCGGCTTACTTCGCGGACGTCGTCTGGACCGGGTTATCGACGCAACATATTCGTAAGACGCTGGAGCCGAATATATCGCTGGAGACGCTGCGAACGGCGTGGGATGTTCTGAATCCGGTTCATTACATGGACCGTTTCGCCGCACTGGAGAAAGATAGCTTGTTCATGTATACAAGCTATGACACAACCTTTCTACCGCAGTTCTCTAAAGTGGCCGTAGACCATATACGACAGCGCGGATTGAAGCACCGGGTCGTGGTATTACCTTGCGGTCATTACACGATGGGCGAGTCGCCGTTCAAGTACATCGCCGGTTACCAGATTTGTTCGTTTGTTAAGCGGAAGTTATAAGAATCCGACTTACAGTTCCAGATTGCCGCCGAAGTACATATCGGCTGCATCAAAAGACTGCGAGATAAAAACTCGCCCGATCTGAGCCTGGAAATCGAAGCGGTCGCCCTTGGTGATCTCCGCCGCGGACGGAAAACGGTAAAGGACGATCGTTCCGTCTTCCTGCTGCAGGACTTCTACCTCCACCGGGCGCACATCAGACTTACCGGGCCGTTTCAGAACAGCCAGTTTCTTGAGCGGCTCACCTAAGCTCTTCGGAGTTCCTTTGGCGTTACTTGGCGGAATCCCATAGACAGCCACAACATAGCCTCCGGTCTCTACGGCAGGCGCCTCGGTGGAGTTAGTCTTTAGTTCCGCAAGACGGATCGGAAGGGCGCTCTCCCAACGAAGCTGCACCGGGATGTACTGGCCGGCGGTCAGGGTTTGCTTCTCGGGCCGGACCAGGTCGAGGAGACTGGTCGGCAAGTGAACGCGTGGCCGACCGTCCGCTAGACCGTCGTAACCGATGCCGTGCGGCTGGCCCATGTTTCCGCCCTCGCGGCGTTCATCCTCGGTCTGCAATGGCGCTACGCGCGCCCACACAGGTTTGGACCACGGGGAGTTGGTGAGGATCTCGCGGCTATCTTCGGGCGTCCAATCGCTACTTCGTTTGGTTTTCCAGGAGGGGTCCGCCGCTAGCAGAAGCATGGCACTTGATAAAAAGAGCCAAAGCAATCTGGACCTGTGTTTACCGATGCTTTTATCGGCGTTCATCTGCGTTCATCCGCGGCTCATAGATTCTCTAAAACTTGACCATTAAGTCAATATCGAAGAGCGTTTCATCTCTCCGGAGATCGGGGAACCAGACGCCCCCGTTGGAAGCGCAACTGGCGGTCGCGGCCGACAGAGAGGTTTGCCCGGATGGATTGCCGTTCTGACAAGCATATTGGGTCGGGAAGCCGTTGTTGGTTAAAGGCGGTGGTGTCACGCCTCCAGCGCCTGACCAATAGGGTACGCTGGCATGACGGTAATCGCCTTCGAAGCGGAACGTGAGCCATTGCTTGGGCATATAGTCGAAGGTGCCGGAAACATCCCAGGCCTTGAACGGATCTCCGGGATTCTCGGTGAAGTACGGCGAATTGAGCGCCGCCGAAGCCGCTGTTTCTCCGTTGATCGGCGGGAGAAGAACAAGGTAGCGTCCGGGGTTATTGATCTGGCCGCCGCCGAGGGTGAATCCGAATAAGTCGCGGTGAAACCAGAAGCGGTTATAGACCATATAGCCGATAAAGCTCTGTTTGGGGCCGCCTTTGGTATCTCCATGGCAACTTACACCTCCGCCGAACTCGCAGCCGAGATCGCCGGTAAAGCTCAGGGCTATCTTATCCAGACCATTACCCGGTCGATCGAAATACTTGATTTCGACGCTGTTATCGGTATGGATGCGGGCGCGATGCGGCGTGTAGAGATCGTCGTGACCCAACCCATAGTTATTCGAAAGAATATTCAGCCACGGATACGGAGTGTACTTGATCTGACCGCCGAGACCTTTTCTTGAATTCGCCGAACCATAGGATTGCCAGCCGTTGATAATCCACGGCTCGATCTTCAGGTGGTGTGTCGGGAAAGTCTGGATGCGGATTCCCTCAAAGAACCAGGGAGTGTTCGACGAAACATAAGACGGCTGATAAGCCCAGTTATCGAAATTGTAATAACTGAACAGGCCGATGTAAGACATGAAAATGCCAGCATCAATATTGATCCCGTCCAACACGTTGAGGTGATATCCACCGTAGGCCTCGGCCAAATAGCGATCGGCGTCGGCGATGTTCCATTGTCCCTTGGCATAACTCGGGTCATTGCGAATCGTCGCCGTGGAATACATGCCAAACTGCGTCATAAAGCGCGCGCGCACATTGTCATAGTGGAAGTCGCCGCCCAGCCCAAGCTGCTCAAGCTGAATTTCATTGGAGCGAAACAGTTCGCTCGATCCGCCCATGGAATCGTCGACAGGTTTATTGAAGTCGTAGGTATACGTAATATCGGCGCGAATTTCCGGAGTGAAGAATTTCGTGTCAAACGCAACGTCTTTGTTACGCGGATTGCCGTTCAACCAAGTCCAGTCGTAATCCGCGAAAGGCGTAACATTATCGACTGCGGGGGCAGTTGCGGCTTCTACTGTCTTTTGACCGCCCGGAGCCCCGGCGCTTTGTCCACCAGGCGCCGTACTCTGAGGAATGGCGTTGGTTGCTACTTCTTCTGGTTCCGGACGCTTCATGAAGCCGCCGGCAATCGGGGAGTTGTCGCCCGGCGAAATCTTTTCAGGCGCAGGGTTTGTCTTCTGAGCGCTCAACAGAGCCTCAAGCTGTTCAATCCGCCGCTTCATCGCTTCCAGCTCTTCCGTAACA
>NZ_CAJCHS010000348.1 GCF_903970205.1 Nevskia soli
CAGTATCAGAAGGTCATTGCGCGGATTCGGCGGGACGGGTACTCCAAGCGAAGCGAAGACACCGGCGAGCACGGGGTTCAGAACGAAGTTAGCGAATTGCGAGTCGTTGACCGGTTGATCCATGCTGAAGGTATCCTTGGATCCGGTTCCGATGATCACTTCGTTGATGAGGGGATTGCCTTCGCGGTTTACCTGCTGATAGGAGCCCGAGGCGTCTATCGTATTGGAAGACCTTACCGTGTACTCATGACGAAGCGTGGCGCCATACGTCCCGATTACAGCCTGAACGTCGCTCGCGGGATGCACCTTTCCATCAACGGTCAGCAATGTGATCGGAACTTCGAGTACGATCGAGTTTACGTTGTAGCCTCCGACTGCGTCGGGAGCGTAGTTATGCGTGTTGTCGGCATCGATGGCGGGCGAAAGGATCGGCCCCACACCCTGACGGAAGTTGAGCGAATCGAACGCGGCGCCCAAGTCGATAAAGAAGGGGTCACTGGCGGTCCCAGCCCAAACCTTGATTCCGTTGGGGAGATAGAAGATTCCCTGGTCGAACAGAGTCGTGTAATTGGGCATCGTTTGCGG
Organism: Nevskia soli; assembly: GCF_903970205.1. Lineage (GTDB taxonomy): Bacteria > Acidobacteriota > Terriglobia > Bryobacterales > Bryobacteraceae > Bog-113. Next base: position 586 of record NZ_CAJCHS010000348.1, read on the forward strand.
ACCGACGTTGGACGGGACCGCGACGAGAGTCTTGCCGTTATTCAGATCCGTCGTGGATGTTCCCCTCACCATGGTGACTTGGTACGTTTGGACCAAACTCAAGCCCTCCGAGCCCGGGCCATACAGTGAGGTGATTGCTGGGTTGTTGGGAATCCCGCCTACGAAACCCGTGAAGAGATTCGGCTGCTTGATGGTCGTTGAAAAGCGGAATTGGAACTGGATGTCCGGAACGCCGTCCTGATTGTTGTCGATATTCATCTGGTAGAGAACGGTAGGATCGAACGGAAAGTAGTTCGGTCCATTGGCCGGCTCAAGGAGTGGGTCGACGTTCAGGATGAACGTAACATTGTTGGGATTGTCATAACTGACGAACGCGTACCAGTCGGTTACGTCCGCCGAACGGTCCAACGCGGTGATTGGGGCCTCTCGATGGCTCGACGCATACAAGCCGGCGGGAGCCAGCATGGATGGAGCGATCGCGAGGGCCACCGTTAACGTAAACTTCTTCATGGAGTGTTTTGCCTCGTTAAGTAGCTAAAGTAGCTTTCATTCATTCCCGAAAACGATCATTCTTGAATCCGGCCGCCCGGAAATGAATGCCTGCGTGATCTAATACGCCGTTCCCATTAGTAATGGATGCCGGGTCCCAAAAATAATGCCGGCCTATCGTGGAATCCAGTGCACAGTAGACGTAAATAAGCCGTCGACGAAACCAATTTGAACTACAAGAAACATCCCGAAGCCTACGCTCGCCAAGCCGGACAGCATCGTCAAGTGGCCGGTTAGCTTCGTAAATCGGTTTTTTGCATACACAAGAGGTAAGGAGATGGTTGCAGTCATTAGAACCATCCCTGCCATAGTCCCGAATCCAAAGACTAGAAGATATGCAGTCGCCCAAAAAGGATTTCTAATTGTAGATAGGACTAGCAACGCTACAGCCGCTGACCCGGCCAAGCCATGCACGAGACCAATAAACAGCGGCCGAATCTTATGAAACATCCCCAATTTTTGTACGCTGGGTTGCCGTGAGGCGGGGGCTATCGCGGGCGGGGAGAATCGCTCCGTCACACGCTTCAATACTCCCGTGAGGTTCAGCACTCCTAGCAAGATCAACATCAGCGCAACGGAGAACTCCATTGACAGTCCCAGTCTCGGAGGGATAACGACGCCAAAGATGATAATCGCGGATCCCACGAGGAAGATAGTGATGGTATGACCTAGGCCCCAGAGCATCCCGATCGTCGCCGAGCTGCGGATGGATCCTTGGCGGCTCACCAAAGTGGAGACGGCGACGATGTGGTCGGAGTCAGTAGAATGCCGCATACCCAGGAATAGACCGAGCAGGGTTACCGAAACAATAGGTATAAGAGAGTCTTTGACCGAAGAGACGATCTGGGTTGGAACCGATCCGAAGGCGGAGACGGCGATGCCAACGCCTAAAAGGACCATCACACCGGATGACAGCAGGGGCAAGAAGCGCACGAGCGAACTGCCGGTCTTCACATAAGCGGATACGAAACGTTTGGTATAGACCATGAGTAGCCCGACGGTCACCAGGACCGCGGCAAGTCCGAAGCTAAACGCGGTAATCAGAAATAGGCCGAATCCGATGCGGTGTAGGGAAAATGCGCTGAGCAGCACGACTAGCGCCGCGGGGCATGGAATAATCCCTCCGCTGATTCCTAAAGTCAGAAGCTGGCGGATAGACACTGATCCCGACTGCTTGGCGGGCTCGGTCCGGGACCGGGATGAAAACCAGTGAGAGTGCGGGTCGCCGGGATTGTGGGAGTGGTCACCGGTCTCACCGGTAAGATGCCGGAGGAACACTAAGACACCTACCACGCTTACGCTAATACCCGAGATTGCACCTAACCACGGATAGAGTTGCTCGGGAACGATATAGCGGGATGCGTAGAGGGTGATTATGCCCAGAGCAAAAACACCGGCAGTGTGCGCCGCTGTCACAACGATGCCCAGTAAGACGGCGTGCTTCGCCGTGCCCCGCGAACCGACCAGGTAGGCTGCCACCAGTGTTTTCCCGTGTCCCGGCTCGAGCGCGTGCATAGCACCCAGGCCCGCGGCTAGGAAGGCGGCTGTTATCAGTATCCAGAGACTCAGGCTTTTCTGACTGGATATTAGATCGGTAAACCGGCTCCGCGGCGTATTGCTCCGATGGACAACGGGCGCGTGAGTCGCCGGAATGACAGGCGCCGCCCCGCGCGCAATCGCGGGTTCCGGATGTTTGACCTGTGCTACGGATAGCTTTATCCCTCTTGCGTGTGTTTGGATCTCCGCCGGAGGAGGTAACGCGGTGCGGAACTCGACTAAAGCGGAGAGTTGCTGCGGAGGGCTATTCAGCAGATCGGTCGAGTAATTGGATAGCTCATTACTCCGGTCGTTCTCGGGCGCAGAACTACTCACGATGTCGGCGCCATCGGTCAAGACAACGATCTCTTTCCATCCGGACCGACCCGGAAAGTTGCTATCTGCGTAGGAGAGCTTGTGCGTTTGACCGGTACGGGTTTGACCCGCGCTCGGCGAGAGGGCTCGGAAGACGAAGCGCAGCTTCATGGTTGGCAGTCCGCCGGCGCCCTCCGCGAAGATAGCTTCCCTCGATATCGCTGCGAGGGGAACCGTATGGCCGTCTATCTCCAGCAGTAAACCCTGCTTCAACGCGTGTTCCTGTTTGAGCAGATAGGGCGCAATACCCGGGTCGCCGTTCGTAGCTGTCAATCCGGACTCCCGGATTTCCTGATACGTGGGAATCTCGGCCATATCCACCAGGTAGAGGATTGTCGTCGCGCGGTCACTTACTTTCAGCTTGGAATAGTGGTTGATGCTGAAGTTGCCCATGGGATGGGCATCCGCGCTTGCCGGAGCGAGCAGGATCAGAAGAGCGATAGCGACCGCCTCCAGCGCAAGGATAGGTCTGCGTGTCGTCATTTACTCCCCACGAGAGCGGATTGATTTGCGTTTTTCAATTCGGCTAGAGTACGACTAGCGACTGTGTCGTATAGAACATGGAAATGAGGATTTAGTTTCAGCGCGCGATCCAGATAGTCCGCACTCGTCGATTCACGCCCCAGAGCATGATCGATCATGCCGGCGTGAAACAGCAGCAGGGAATCATTGGTCTTCAACTGCAGAGCCTTTTTCATTGCCTTATCGGCTTCTTCGAGTTGCCCGTTCTTATAAAGAACCCACGCCAGCGTGTCCCACGTATAAATGTCACTTCGGACGGTGAGCTCTTTCCGCGCGAGTTCCAGAGCCTGGGGAAGTTTGATGTCATGGTCGGCATAGAACAAAGCCAGTTCCCGATTGGCCAGGATCTGACTTAGGCTGCTCAAGTGGGCGATGTATTCGACGAGATCGTATTGCTGCCGCGCTTCTTTTTGCTTCCCGCTGCGCCGGTAAACGTCCCCGAGCTCTTCAACGTACTGCGGAAACGGTATGATGTCGATCGAGCGCTGATATAGCTTGATCGATTCGTCGAACTTACCTTGCGCGGCGCGAACTTTACCCAGACCCGCAAGCGAACGATAGTGGTTTGGGTCGGCGGCGATCCCCGTCTGATAGGCGATTGCCGCATGGTTCAAGTCACCCTCCTGAAAGTACCGCTCGCCCAGTTCAAAGTAAAGCCACGCCAGGTTTTCCGTCGGCACGTTGGATTGCATGCCGGCCCCTATCGCCGCTTTCATCAGTTCGATCGCTTGATCGGTGTCGCCGTGCAGAAAACTCAGGTACGCCTGCCGGCTATCCAACATGTATGCCAGGGTCACGGGCGAGGCAACCACCCTCCCGAGCGCACTTAGGCTGTCGTACGCTGCCGCGGCATCGTCGTATTTGCCCATGTCCGTATACGCATCGCCCTCGATAGCGAATGCGGGAAGGTTCCCGGCGCCGAGCGCGATCGCCTTCTGGCTGTACATCAAGGCACTCATGAAATTGTGCTCGCCCATGTAAACGAGGGCCATGTGAACCAGGGGGTCGGCTGCCCGAAAATTGTGCGGGGCGCCCTGGGGGACCAAGTCGAGAGCCTTCTTGAGAGCCTTCTCGGCGAGGTCGAAGTAAGCCACGTCGCCCGTCTCGCGCGTTTTCTGCAGATAGGCCTGGCCGAGTTGATCGTAAACCAGATAGTCGCCGCTCTGCTGCTTCGCCCGTTGCTGCAGCGTGCGGATTTGCCTGTCGGTCGCGGACTCAGGAGCGTTCTGCGCCCACGCGCCGACCGCGACCAGCGCTAGAAGGAACGCCACCGATTTCGTTCCGGTCAGTCGCAAAGCTGTAAAACGTGCTCCATCTGATAGAGGACTACGCACCGTACACTCGCCCGGATGAGGCGGCATCGAAAGACCCCGGTAGAGTCCTCCCTGGACTGTGCTGGACCATACTCGTGACCGTTCTGAAATAAATAGACGCTGTGGTGTATCTTGAATTTGCGTGGCCATCAAATACGACGCAATCATCGTGGGATCGGGCGCCTGCGGCGGATGGGCCGCCATGGACTTGACCCAGGCGGGGATGCAGGTTCTGATGCTCGAAGCGGGCGCGAAAATCTCGCAGGCCGAGTTTCATCACACGTACCTATATGAAATGGATTTTCGCGGCCACTTAGCCCCCGCTCTCATGCGGCGCTACACGGGCGATGCGCGTAACTATCGCATCATGCTCGATAGTCTGGAGAATCCGTACACTACCTCGCCTGAAACCGACTACCGTTGGACCCGTTCGCGATGTCTGGGCGGCCGCAGCCTGCATTGGGCGCGCGCCACGGATCGCATGGCGGACTACGAATTTAAGGCTGCTTCGCGCGATGGCTACGGCGTGGATTGGCCGATCTCTTACGCCGATCTGGCGCCCGATTACGATCGCGTCGAGGAATTCATCGGAGTCAGCGGCGAGCGGTTGGGATTGCCGCAATTCCCGGACGGGCCGTTCCTCCCTCCCATGAATCTCAACTGCGCGGAGACGATTTTCAAAGCGGCGGCCAATAGTCTCGGGCTTACCGCGACGCACCGGCGGTTAGCTCAGTTGACGCAAGCGCATAATCGCCGTCCGCCTTGCCATTACTGCGGCAATTGCGTCAATGGCTGCGACGTGGGCGCGATGTTCAGCACGATCTCGACTACTCTGCCGCCGGCTCTCAAAACGGGCAAGCTGGACCTGCGAACGGATTGCGTGGTCTCCCAGGTTCGGATGAACCCGGAGAATCGCGCCGCGGGAGTCACTTACATCGAGCGCTACACGGGTAAGTCGATTGACGTTGATGCGAAGTATGTCGTCCTGGCGGCCTCGACGCTTGAGAATACGCGTCTTTTGCTACTCTCGGCCAAAGGTGGGCTGGCTAACTCCAGCGGTCTGCTCGGGTTTTACATGGCCGACCAGATTGGCAACGGGTCCGTGGAAGGTTTCCTCCCGAAGCTCCGCGGCGGGCCGTCGCGTTTGGATGACGGTAAGGCCGCCGGGATCAGCATTCCGAACTTCCAGAACATCAGCAAAGAAACGCAGCGCAAGGAGTTCATCCGCGGCTACGTGATGAATGCAACCGGGGGGCAGACGGAATATCCCGGGTTCGCGCCTTACATCCCGGGCTATGGTTCGGATTGGAAGAAAGAAATCAAGAGCCGCTATGTCGCGCAGGCGCGCGTGTGGAATGCGGGCGCGGAAATGCTGGCGCGCAAAGAGAACTTCGTCGAGCTTGACCCGGAAGTTCGCGATCATTGGGGTATTCCGGCGCTCAAGATTCACTTCACTTACTCGGACAACGACTACAAACTACTCGCCGATTTCCAGACTAAGGCGGAGGAGTTGTTTCGTAGAGCCGGCGGCGAGATCTTGCAGCGACCCTCTCCGGCCGGTCTTGCGAGCGGACCATGGACGCCATACTCCACGCCGGCGGGAGTGGCGGTCGGCCGGACCGGTGAAGCCGGCGATCGGGGCAACGGACCTGGGAAGGCGACTAGCCCCCGGCTGCGCAGCGCGATTCATGAAGTCGGCACGGCGCGTATGAGTCATGATCCGAAACAGGGGGTGCTGAACTCGTATTGCCGTACTCACGATGTTCCTAACCTATATGTGTTTGGCGGCAATGCGTTCTGTTCAACCGGCGATAAACATCCAACGCTGACGATGATGGCACTGACCGCGCGGGGCTGCAACCAGCTACTAAGTGAGTCGCGAAATGGTTAGAACACCGCTCGCTTACGCGCGCGGCTCTCTCGTACCCGGATAGGTCAACGCGGCTGACAGCGAAGGACCCTCCCTTTCGGTCGGGCTCGGAGTGGGGATGTACGGTTTCTTCGGGCTCTTAGACTTGACGGTGTTCGGGATGGTCGCAGGCCGGGAACGTCGCGTTGTATGAGTTACCGCGATAATCGAGAGTCTCGATCATTCCGGCGCGCGAGGTATAGAACGCGAAGGTATTTTGTTCTTTGATCAGGCGGTAGGCGTTGTAGCCCGGATGTTTCTTTGCCGGATCACGCTCCGGCGCCGACATCGCCGCGACCAGTTCTTCCCGGGTCTTTCGATCGGCGGCATGGAATCCGAGTTGGCGAAGCGTAACCATCGTGTCACGCCATTGCTTCTGAACCGAAGGCATCGAATCAGAGGCCTGCATTAGAAAGTCAATGTAGGCAGCGCAATGAGCTTCGCGGGCGCCCGGAGTATCGTCCGCAGGGATCAGGATTTCGGTGAATGCCTGCAGTGCCGCGAAATCGTCTGGGGCGAAGAACTTGGGCTTGTAATCGATCAGCAGAGGCGGCTGGGGTGGAGCCTGGAGTCCGTGCCGGTGGTCACCGGCCGACTGCCACGCACTTAGAAAGTCAGCTGCTCCGGGAAGCAAAGCCGCGCGTGCGGCCAGCAACATCAAATCGCGACGGGTCGGGACCACGCACCTATTATCCGCAATGTTAGATTGTGGTTTAGCGATCGCTTCGGGCGCCGGGAATATCGGAAAGGGCGCGGCCAAAGGCGCGGGCGCTATAGCCGTTGGAACCGCGAAGTCTGCCGCGGATCTCGCGATAGTAACTGCGGGCATCGGGCGCGCGATCGGCAAAATCCTCTAGCCGACTACTGAGCAGCCGGAGGATTGCCATCCGGCGCACCCTGCGTAGTCGGACCCTGATTGATGGGCGTGCCGATCACATCGCCCGAGAGAACCAACTCCACGCGTCGATTCTGCTGACGCCCCTCCGCGGTGTCGTTGGATGCGATCGGACGCGACTTCCCATAACCGATAGCAGTCAGCTTGTTCCCATCGACTCCCTGCGCGACCAGATAATCGCGAACGCCGAACGCGCGCTTTTCCGATAGTGTCTGGTTGAACGCATCGCTTCCCACGTTGTCGGTATTGCCTTCGATCTGCACACGCAGAGTCGGATAGGCCAGCAGGATGCCCGAAACCTTCGCGAGTTTTTCGCGCGCTTCCGGACGCAGAGTCGCTTTGCCGAAATCGAAGAGCACGTCCGACATGTTCATGATGAGGCCGCGAGCGGTGTCACGCGTTTCCATGATCTTGTTCAGCTGATCCAGCAACTGAGCGCGCACAGCTTGTTTGTCCTGCTCGGCTTTGCTGGCGGCGGCGCGCGCGGCTTCCGCTTCCTGCTGTGCCTTGAGTTGTTCCTGCTGCGCCTGCGCTTTCGCGTTCTCGGCCATCAACTGCGCCTGTTGCGCTTCCGCTTTGGCGCGTTCCGCATCGGCGCGGGCGCGTTCAGCCGCTGCGCGTTCGCTATCCGCTTCACGAGCTTGTGCCGCGGCTTGTGCCGCGCGCTCTGCTTCCTGCTGCGCCCGCGCCTGAGCGGCGGCCTGTGCATCCGCCGAAGCTTTCCGCTCCGCCGCCAGCGCGTCCGCGGCTTCTTCGCGGATCGAGATCAAGCGCGCGTCTTCCGCCATCTGCGTGGCCTGGCGCGCGTCCGTCTCCAGTTCCTTTTCGTTATGCCGGCTGATGTAGAAACCCTCTGCGTTCTGCAGGTCGGTCAATCCCTTTTGGATCGTATCCGCGGCATAGTGATCCGCGCCTTGTGCGCGCGCAATGGCCAGAGCTTCACGCGCTTCCCTCAATTGCAACGGCACGCGCTTGTCACGAATCATGGGCTGCAGCGCCGTGCTTTGCACGTTCATCGTATACTGCCCGCGCCGCAGCAATTGATACTTGGCGTCGATCGTCTCGATCGTTCCGGTGGTGTCGTTGCGGACTTCGTTCTCCATTACGACCACGTCACTCGGCTGCGAGACCGCCCAGTACGGTTCAGCCGTCACAATTAACCCGAAGGCCTGCAGGCTGGTCGTTGTCTCAATCGACGAGTTATCCCCGCCGTTCTTCAGCACCAGTTCCCCAAGGTTCTTTGCATTTCCTTCCGGACTGATCGCCCAGAGTACGTAAGTCAGAAATTCAGGGCCGAAAGTCTCGGGCGGGACCATCTTAGTGGTTTCCGCTTTCATGCGCGTTGCTCCGGCCGTGCTGTCCACGCGTACCTTCCCTTTAGCGGTCGGCATCAGCGCGGTGCCGCGCAGGTCCACGTTGGTGGTGCCCTGACGGTGATGGAAATTGATAGCCGGAATACTGCGCGATACGACATCGACTTTAAAGACCGGAACGCTCCCAGTCGGTGGCGGAGGCGGCAGCATACTCTGCGTCGGGTTCGGTTCCTGGGCGAATGCCAGAGTTAAAAGTCCAAAAGCTAATGCACCTGAAGCAATTCGAAGCATGGAGGTACCTTTCGGCGTCTACGAAGCAAGAAGCGTGCCGGATGGTCCGGCGACATCTGTATTATGTGCGGGAACTTACAGAGGCAAATCCGCGGACAGCGGGAAGCCGTGCTGTTCTCTTCCCAACTCCCCGTCGTACTTCTTGGTCGTCTTAAATAGCTCGAACCGGCCGTCGGAAGCATAGAAGTGCGCCCGATCCCGCATCGCCGCCATCTGGCTCGCCGCAAGCGGTGTAAACCCTCGCGCGACTTCCAGGTTCTGATGCAGCACCTCGACCGACTCCATCCCGCTGATTGTGACCGCAACTCCCGGCACGCTCATCGCATACCGCAAACCTTCGTGCGCCGTGTAAGCCCCATTCAGCACCGGTTCGCCGCTGCCGCACAGACTCTTCATCCCCAGCGGCGCAATGCCTCGACTTACTAACTGCGGCAGGACCAGGCGCTCGAAGCTTCGCGCATAAGTCCCATCGAGAACATTCAACGGCATCTGCACGGTATCGAACGGGTAATTATGCGAAAGCATCTTTAAGTGAATATCCGGGTCCTTATGCCCTGTAAATCCTACAAACCGCACCTTACCCTGCTTCTTCGCCTCGTCCAAAGCTTCAATCGCCCCGTTGGGTGCGAAGATCTTATCCGGATCGTTATCGTAAACGACTTCGTGGATCTGCCAGACATCCAGATGGTCCGTCCCCAGGCGCGTCAGCGACTCTTCGAGCTGCTGCATGGCGACCTTCTTATCGCGGCCATGCGTGCAGACCTTGGTCATCAGGATTACCTGATCGCGTTTCCCCTTCAGCGCCTTCCCAAGCCGCGCCTCGCTTTCGCCCTCGTGATATTCCCAGGCGCAATCGAAGAAGTTGATCCCTGCATCGATCGCCTCATGCACGATCTGCGTCGCGACTTCCTGCGAGGGCGCGGTACCCAGGTGATAGCCGCCCACACCCATCACCGAAACCTGCAAACCGGTCTTACCGAAAGGCCGCTTCGGGACCTCGGTATTTTGCGCGCTTCCGCTTTGCCCTAAGGCCATACCTGCCCCCACGATTGCCGCTGTTTCTATAAACGTACGCCGCGTCGAATTCCAATTCAAGCTCATCAACTCACCTACTTCGGCGGAGCCGGGTGGAAGTCATAAGGCTTGCCCGTATTCTTCGCCGCAGCCAGCATTTCCTGCACTTCCACGCTCTTCTGATCGATCGGGAAATCGTGCGCGAGCCGCGCCTGCGGATTGTCGTATTTAATCGACGTTTTATACAGTTCGAAGTGACCGTCGCCGGCAGGCGACCGCGTCTTCTCGCGCAACGCCTGCATCTCCGGTCCGGTCATCGGCGTGAAATTCTGCGCGATCTGCAGGTTCTGCTGCAATACTTCGATTTTGTCGACGCCCGCGATCGTCGTCGCCACCGGCAGACTCATCGCGTACCGCAGGCACTCCTCCGCGGTCACCGCGCCTTTGGTAATCATGTCCCCGGTGCCGCCCATCGGCTTCATGCTGAGGACGGCGATGCCTCGCCGGTTGCATTCCGGAAGCACCATCGTTTCGAAGCTTCGAAAATGCGCGTCCATCGGATTCAACGGGAACTGGCAGGTGTCAAACGGGTACCCGGTTTCGATCATCGCCATGTGGATGCGCGGATCTTTGTGACCGGTGAATCCGACCGCTCGCACTTTGCCCTGCTTCTTCGCCAGCGTCAGCGCCTCGGCCGCGCCGTTCGGACGGATGAACAGCTGCGGATCGTTCCAGAACGTCACGCCGTGGATCTGCCACACATCCAGGTGATCCGTTTGCAGCCGTCGCAGCGACTCTTCAAGCATGCGCATCGCGAGATCCTTATCGCGGCCGTGGGTGCAGACTTTGGTCATCAGGACGATGCCGTCGCGCCGGCCTTTGAGCCCTTTTCCCAGCAGTTCTTCGCTTTCCCCCACGTGATATTCCCAGCAGTTATCGAAAAAGGTCACTCCGCCGTCGAGCGCGCCATGTACGATATCGAGCGCTTCCTGCTCGCTCCGCGCCTGGCCTAAGTGGTGGCCGCCGAGTCCGAGCGCAGAGACTTTGAGTCCGGTCCGCCCCAGCGGGCGGAGGGGAATTGTTCCTGGCATTTGTCCTCTGGTTCAGCAAGAAATCGTCCGCAAATGGGCCTCGGAGCGTTGCTCCTGTGAGCTACGCAACGTTGAACCGTCTCTAAAATCTCCGCCGCGAGATTTTAGTCAAACCGTGACGACGGCCGCCCCAGTTACCCGCGCAACAGGTTTTGATATAGACTGGTCCCATGAAGAAGCTACTTCTGCTCTCCGCAGTTTTCTCCGCCGCGAGTTTCGCCGCCACGTTCGATGGCACGATTATGGACGGCATGTGCGCCAGCGCCAAGAAGGACCCCGCCACTCACACAGCGAAATGTTCGATGGCGTGTTCCAAGAGCGGTTATGGTCTGATGACCGCTGACGGAAAATACATCAAGTTCGATGAAGCCGGCAACGCGAAGGCGCTCGCAGCGCTCAAGGACACGGCGAAGAAAGACGATCTGAAAGCAACCGTAAGCGGCACGATGGACGGCGACACGCTCAAAGTCGACAGCGTGAAGGTGGATTAAATAGGGATGCGTTGAGCTTGCAGGTAAGCTTTACGCAGTTTGACCCAGTCCTCGAACATCGCGGGATCACCGAGCCAGACGAGCATCCACTCGACCATTTCGGCTTTCAATTCTCGCTTGCCGGCCGCGACCTTCGGGTTCCGAGCCGCGAATCGAGTTATGTCTTTCGCGGAGATCACGACGCGCCGCGCCTCTAGCGGGTGCGTGCCATAAGCCTCAGCCATTTCGATCAGACTTAGCTCCAGGCCGTCGAGACTCGCCGTATCCAACCCGCGCCAAGGCTGGACAACGATAACGCCGGAAGCGCCCGCGTGTTTGCGGAGCGTATTCTCCGTTGTCGCCGCAAACCGCTCCCTTAACTCTTCCCATTCTGTCTTGCCGATGCGCGTCCATCCGCGAGCCCTTATATGCTCCCTGATATCGGAACCGAGCGCGCGATTTGCCACTACCTGATATCATCCGTCTTTTTTGCGCAATCGTTTCGTGATACGCTCTTCGTGTTCGCGAAAGGAGTTATATGCGAGCGAATTGCATACCATCTGGATCTCGCAGTTTGCTGCTGCTCATTGTCTACGCGGTAACCGTCCCGGCGCAGACCGCGCCGCCAGCCCCGCCGATCGCTCCAGTAAGACCCGTGATCGACAACTACCACGGAACCAAGGTCTCCGATCCATATCGCTACATGGAGAATATCGACGATCCAGCGGTTCAGTCCTGGCTCAAGGCTCAGGATAACTACACGCGCTCCATCTTGGCCAACATCCCCGGCCGCGAACATCTGCTGACCCGTATCACCGAGCTCGATCAATCAGTCGCCAAAGTGTTCGCCGAGCGACTCTCCGCCGATCTCTACCTGGTGGGCAAACAACTTCCGGGAGACGACGTTATGAAGTTATACCGGAGGAAGCAACTTACCGGAGAAGACGTGCTGCTGGTCGACCCCTCGAAGATTGCGCTGGCGCCGGCAAGCCAGGCCAAAGGCAAGAACACGATCTGGGGATGGGCGCCGTCCGGCGACGCCCGGTACCTCGCGGTCGGCATCGTTCCCGGCGGCTCTGAGCTTGACGGCGAAATTCATGTAGTTGAAATCGCAACGGGCCGCGAAACCGGCGACGTGATTCCGCATGAGGGCGCCGAGGCGTGGCAGCCGCATTGGCTGCCCGATGGCAAGTCGTTTGTATACGGCAAACTTCAGACTCTTCCGGCGGGAGCTCCGGAGGCGGAAGTCAGGCAGAAATTCCGCTCCTATCTACACGTATTGGGAACCGACCCGGCGCAGGACAAACCCGTTTTCGGCTTTGGCGTAGTTCCTTCAATTGACGTCGACCCCAGCCTGATTGCTTCCGTCGAGATACAACCCGGTTCGCGCTACGCGTTAGGACTACTTAACGGCAGTGTAACTCCGAACAGCGCGTACTATATAGCGCCGGTAGACTCCATTGGTAAGTCAAACCGCGACTGGCGCAAGTTCGCCGACTTGGCGGATGGAGTAACCAGCGTGGCTGTCCACAATGACGATTTGTATGTACTCACTTATAAAGACGCCCCGCGTTATAAGCTGGTGCGGACCGACGCGCGCCACCCCGATCTTGCGACTGCGGTAACGATTGTCCCGCCCGGCGAAGCTGTGATCAAGGAGATCTTCCCCGCCCAGGATGCGCTCTATGTGCGGCTGCTGGACGGCGGTATCGGCCGGCTGCTCCGTGTCGGTTATGGGGCCGATGGGCGCGTGGAGCGCATCCCTCTACCCTTTGACGGTTCCATTTGGGTTGCGGCGGAACCCCGCCTGCCGGGCATTCTGCTGTACGCCACCTCGTGGACCCGGGCTTTCAAGATTTACGCCTATGATCCCGTGACTCGTCAAGTGACCGACACCAAGGTCCAGCCCCAAGGACCTTATGACACTCCCGCGAACATCGACACCGTGGAGGTTAAAGCCAAAAGTTACGATGGCGTTTCCGTGCCGCTCTCAATCATCTACCCAAAGGGCTCAAAGCTGGACGGATCGCATCCGACGCTGCTCTATGGGTACGCCGCATACGGCGCGTCCGAGTCGCCTTACTTCGAAACCACCCAACTCGCCTGGTACGAAAAGGGTGGGATTTTTGCGGTTTGTCATGCGCGCGGCGGCGGAGAGTACGGCGAGGAGTGGCATCAGGCGGGGAAGGGACCGACCAAGCCCAACACATGGCGCGACTTCATTAGTTGCGCCCAGTATCTGGTCGATCATAAGTACACGTCGCCGGCACACCTGGCGGGCGAAGGCGTTAGCGGCGGCGGGATTCTAATCGGCCGCGCCATTACCGAGCGCCCCGATCTATTCGGCGCCGCGATCGATAAGGTTGGGATGTCGGACACGCTCCGCTCCGAAACAACGCAAAACGGCGAAACCAATATCCCCGAGTTCGGCACCACCAAAACGGAAGCCGGCTTCAAAGACCTTTATGCCATGAGTTCTTACGAACATGTGGAGCAACAGACGCGGTACCCGGCGGTCCTGCTCGAGACGGGCGTGAACGACCCACGCATCGCACCGTGGGAGATGGCCAAGATGACCGCGCGGTTACAGGCGGCAACCTCAAGTAAGAAACCCGTCCTATTGCGCGTCGATTTCGCCGGCGGACACGGCGGGATGGGCGGTACGGTGAAGCAGAATCAGGAGGCGATGGCCGACGAGTGGAGCTTTCTGCTTTGGCAGCTCGGCGCACCCGAGTTTCAGCCCGCCAAGTAGATCACCTGATATCATCCGTCTTTTGGTACCCCAGCTCGATAGTTTCATCGGCGGCCGGTTTCGCCGCGGGCCGCGCGCGTTCCCCGACATCCACCCGGTTGACGGATCGACCGTTGCTTGCGTCACCGAAGCGACAGCAGACATGGTCGATGAAGCTGTCAGTGCGGCACGTGGAGCCGTGGCAGGCGACTGGGGCCGAACTACTGTCCGCGAACGCGCGGCTGCGCTGCATCGTATCGCCGACGCGATCGAAGCTCGGTTCGATGAGTTCGTCGCGCGCGAAGTTGCCGATACCGGCAAACCGGTCGCGCTGGCCTCGCGCCTCGACGTCCCGCGCGCCGCGGCCAACTTCCGCATCTTCGCGGACGTGATCAAGACCGCGTGTGTGGAGTCCTTCCATACCGAGATGCCGGACGGCCGCGCGGCTCTCAATTACGCGGTCCGCAAACCCCTCGGCGTGGTCGGCATCATCACACCATGGAATCTGCCGCTGCTGCTGCTGACCTGGAAAGTGGCGCCGGCGCTGGCCTGCGGCAACGCGGTCGTTGTCAAACCATCGGAGGAAACGCCGTGGACCGCGACGCTGCTTGCCGATGCCATGCGAACCGCCGGCATTCCCGACGGTGTCTACAACGTCGTGCACGGCTTCGGCCCCGGTTCGGCCGGCGAGTTTCTTTCGTCGCATCCGGAAATCGATGCGATCACATTCACGGGCGAGACGCGAACCGGCGCCGCCATCATGGCCGCCGCCGCGAGTACCGTGAAGCCGCTCTCGTTCGAACTCGGTGGCAAGAACGCGGCCGTGGTTTTTGCCGATTGCGATTTCGACGAAACCATCGATGGCCTGGCGGATGCCGTCTTCCTCAACACCGGCCAGGTGTGTCTCTGCGCCGAGCGCGTGTATGTGGAACGCGCGGTGTTCGAACACATAGTCGGCGCGTTGAAGGAACGCGCGGAGGCGCTCGCTCCGAACCTTGGCCCGTTGATCTCGGCCCAGCATCGCGAGAAGGTCCTTTCTTATTACCGGCTCGCCCGCGAAGAGGGCGCCTGTGTCGAAACAGGTGGAGGCGTCCCGCAGTTCGGCGATCGGCGGGACAACGGATTCTTCGTCGAACCCACGATTCTCACCGGCTTGCCCGAATCCGCGCGTTGCGTGAAGGAAGAGATCTTCGGACCGGTTTGCCACATCGCGCCGTTCGATTCCGAAGACGAAGCGATCGCCAAAGCAAACGACACGCTTTATGGCTTAGCGGCCTCCATCTGGACTTCCGATCTGAAGCGCGCGCATCGTGTCGCGGCCCAGATGCGCGCCGGAATCACCTGGGTCAATTGCTGGTTCCTTCGCGATTTGCGAACACCTTTCGGTGGCGTGGGCCTATCCGGCATCGGACGCGAGGGCGGTCTGCACTCGCTCAATTTCTACTCCGCGCTAAACAACGTGTGTGTGAAGTTATGACCGGCGGCATGGTGGTTCCCGGCAAAGCCGCGCCGCGCGGCAACTTCCCGCACATCAAACGCGCCGGCGACTTTCTGTTCATCTCCGGAACCAGCGCGCGGCGTCCGGACAACACCATTGAGGGCGGCGATATCGCCGCGCAAACCCGCGCCGTGATCGAGAACATTCGCGATATCCTGAGCGCCGCAGGCGCGTCCCTCGAAGACTTAGTCGACATCAGCACGTTCCTGGTCGACATGCAGGATTTCGCTGCATACAATGCCGTCTACAGTGAATTCTTTACTTATGAAGGACCCGCGCGCACCACGGTCGCGGTCCGCCAGCTGCCGCATCCCGATTTACTTATCGAAATCAAAGCCGTGGCGTACAAACCGGCTTCTTAAGGAAACAAATGCCATCCGTTAAAACGCTGCAAGCGTTCAATTTCCAAGGTTGGATCGACCAGAATAAAGACAAACTGAAACCGCCGGTGGGCAATGCGCAGGTCTGGGAAGACGGCGAAATGATGGTGACCGTCGTCGGCGGACCCAATCAACGCCGCGATTTTCACGACGATCCCACCGAAGAGTTCTTCTATCAAGTGAAAGGCGACATCGTCGTCCGCATCATGGAGGAACCGGGCAAGCCGCCGCGCGACGTCCCCATTCGCGAAGGTGAAGTGTTCCTGTTACCCAAGCACGTCCGGCATTCGCCGCAGCGTGGTCCCGATACCATCGGCCTCGTCATCGAAGTGCCGCGTCCCGAAGGCTCGCTCGATGCCTTCGAATGGTTCTGCCCGAACTGCCATCAGCTGATTCACCGCGCCGAGGTGCGACTCCAAAGCCTGGTGAAGGACCTTCCGCCGATCTTCGAAAAGTTCTACAGCAGTGAAGCCAATCGCACGTGCAAGCACTGCGGCACGGTGCATCCGGCCCGTCAGTAGCATGCAGGTAATCGATCTCCACACGCACTTCTTCCCTAAGAACTGGCCCGACCTCGAGGCCCGCTTCGGCACTCCCGGTTGGCCGCGCATCGAACACACCGGCGAGGGCGAGGCCGTCGTCATGCTCGGCGATTCCGAGTTCCGTCGCATCGATTCCGCCTGCTGGGATCCCGATGTTCGCCTCGCGCAGATGGATCGCGACGGCATCGATCTACAGATCATCTCCGCTACGCCGGTATTATTCGCTTACGCGCGCGATTCAGCGCACGCGCTCGAATGCGCCCGCATTTTCAACGACGCCGCACTCGAGATCTGCGAGCGCGGCCGCGGCCGTCTGCGCGCGCTTTGCCAGGCGCCGCTGCAGGATGTCGATGCCGCGTGCGCCGAAGTCGATCGCGCCATGGCGAGCGGACATCTCGGCGTTCAGATCGGCAATCATGTCGGCCCGCGCAATCTGGACGACGCGGAAATCGTCACGTTCCTGCATCACTGCGCGAATATTGGCGCGCCCGTCTTCGTTCATCCCTGGGATATGTTCGCGCCCGAGCGCATGCCGCGCTACATGGCGCCGTGGACCGTCGGGATGCCCGCCGAAACGCAGCTATCGATCGTGTCTTTGATCCTAAGCGGCGCGTTCGATCGCCTGCCAACTTCGCTGCGGATCTGTTTCGCGCACGGTGGCGGCAGTTTTCCCTATTTGCTGGGCCGCCTGGAAAACGCGTGGCATCATCATCCCGCCGCGCGCGGGCAGTGTGAACATCCGCCGTCCCATTACCTCCATCGCTTCTCGGTGGATTCCGCCGTGTTCAGCGAACGCGCGTTGCAACTGCTGGTCGACACCATGGGTTCGGAGCGCGTGCTCCTCGGCTCCGATTCCCCGTTCCCGCTGGGCGAGCACGGCGTCGGTTCACTGGTCCGCAACAGCAAGTTGCCCGAACATGTGAAAGGCCGCATCCTCGGCGAAAATGCCCGCCGGTTTTTGAATCTTCCCGATGCCGCCCCGCAAGCCCCAGCGCACGGCGTTACGTACAGCTCGTACCTGCATGTTCCCGAGTTGCTCTCCCTGCAGCAACCGCTTTCCGAGCCGAACAGCCACGACGAACTCCTCTTCATCGTCATTCACCAGACGTACGAACTCTGGTTCAAACAGATCCTGCATGAACTCGATTCCGTGATCGCCAGTCTGCAGAGCAACGCCGTTTACGAAGCCGCTCGCCTGCTGCGGCGCTCCACCGAAATCATGCGGGTGCTGGTGGAACAGTTCACGATCCTCGAAACCATGCTGCCCACGCACTTCCTCGCGTTTCGCGGCAAGCTGCGCCCCGCCAGCGGCTTCCAATCCGAACAGTTCCGCGAGATCGAATTCCTCTGCGGACTCAAGGACGAGAAGATGCTGCGCCACCACCAGCCAACGCCCGAGGCTTTCACTTCTCTCGAACGCCGCCTGCGTGAACCCTCGCTGCATGACGTCTTCTTCGAAGCGCTGTCAAAGAACGCGGGCAAACCTCTGGAAACGTTTGACCGCCGCGCCGAAGCGATTCGCGCACTTTACGCCGATGAGCAGCATCACCGCGATTGGATCGATGTCTGCGAGCGCCTCACTGAATTCGACGAGCTCGCCGTAAGCTGGCGTCTGCGGCATATTCAAATGGTCGAGCGGACCATCGGAATTCGCATGGGGACCGGCGGGAGCAGCGGCGCGTCGTACCTGCGCGTAACGCTCGATAAGAAGTTCTTCCCGGAACTTTGGGAAGCGCGCACCATGTTGGCCGAATGATCACCCTCATTGGCGCCGGCCTCGCCGGAACACTGCTTGCGATCGAACTGAACAAGCGCGGATTCCCTGTTGAAATTTACGAACGCCGCGCGGATCGCCGAAAGGTGGTTCAGGATGCCGGACGCTCGATCAATCTCGCCGTATCGGCACGGGGGATCCACGCGCTCGAGCAGGCCGGGATCTGGCCGGCGGTTCAAGCGATCGCGGTCCCTATGTATGGGCGACGCATACATGCCGCGCCATCCCAGGCGGTTTCACGCCAACTCAGCTTCCAACCCTACGGCAAGAATCCATCCGAACACATCAACTCGGTATCGCGAGCTGATCTCAACGTCACCCTTCTGAACGCAGCCGCAGAACGCAACATTCCGACTCACTTCAACCACCGCTGCACCGACGCGAACATGGAAACCGGGGCGCTCCTGTTTCACAACGAGGAAACGAACCGCGCTTTCACCGTCAAAGCCGAAACCGTCATTGCAGCCGACGGCGCCAACTCCGCGGTTCGCTACCCGATGCTGAAGCAGCCGCGCTTTAACTATTCGCAGCATTATCTCGACTACGGTTACAAAGAACTAACCATCCCCGCCGGCCCCAACGGGACGCACGTGATGGATGCACATAGCCTCCACATCTGGCCGCGCGGCAATTACATGCTGATCGCCCTTCCGAACCCCGATGGAACCTTCGGCTGTATCCTGTTCCTCCCGTTCGAAGGCGATCCGAGCTTTGCGACGCTCGAAAGTGCCGAGGATGTGGAGGAATTCTTTGAAATCCACTTCGCGGATGTGGTTCCACTCATGCCGCAGCTGGCCGAGAATTTCGCGGCAAATCCGGTGGCGTCGATGGTGACGATCCGGTGCTCGCCCTGGAATGTCGGCGGCCGATTTCTGCTGCTCGGCGACTCCGCGCACGCCATCGTTCCCTTCTTCGGGCAAGGCCTCAACGCCGCGTTCGAAGACTGCACGATTCTGCTCGATATCCTCGACCGGATTGGACCCGACTGGCCGCGTGTCTTCGACGAATTCAGCCAAAGCCGCTGTCAGGATACGGACGCGATCTCCGAAATGGCGCTGGAAAACTTCATCGAGATGCGCGACCGCGTTGCCGACCCCGCGTTCCTTTTCCGCAAGCGCGCCGAACTCGCGCTGGAAGCCCGCTTTCCGAAGTTCTTTGTCCCCAAGTACGCCATGGTGACTTTCCATCGCATCCCTTACTCCGTTGCGCTCTCACGGGGACGCATTCAGGAGGACATACTTGCTACCGTTTGCAACGGCATCGACGATCTAGACAATCTGGATTGGCAGCGCGCCGGAGTCCTGATTGCGCGCGACCTGACGCCACTACAATTCAAGACATGAAGTCGTACCGCGACCGCTTCCACATCCCGAAACGACGCGAAGGTACGGATGTTATCTACTTTGCGGGTAACTCACTAGGGCTGCAGCCGAAAACGGCGCGCGCCTATGTCGAAGAGGAGCTTGAAGATTGGGCGAAGCACGGGGTAGAGGGACACTTCAACGCGCGCAATCCCTGGATGCCCTACCATCGCCTGCTAACTGCGCAAACCGCGAGATTAGTGGGTGCGGAAGAGTCGGAAGTGGTAGTGATGAACTCACTCACCGTCAATCTGCACTTATTGATGGTTTCGTTCTATCGGCCGACGGCGGACCGTTATAAGATTCTGATCGAAGCAGGCGCGTTCCCGTCGGATCGCTACGCGGTAGCTTCCCAGCTTCGGTTCCACAACTTAGACCCACAAATCGCTCTTGTAGAAGCGGCGGACATCTTAGCCGCCATCGAGCAGGAAGGGCCGTCGATAGCGTTAGTCTTAGTTGGCGGCGTCAACTACGCGACAGGAGAGTACTTCGACTTAGAGGCTATAACAAGGGCAGCACACCAACAAGGCACGATCGCAGGCTTCGACCTGGCGCACGCCGCCGGGAACGTCCCGTTGCACCTACACGACTGGAACGTCGATTTCGCCGCCTGGTGCAGCTACAAATACCTGAATGGAGGACCGGGCGCAATCGCCGGAGCCTTTATCCACGAACGCCATCATCGATCGACACTTCCGCGTTTCGAAGGCTGGTGGGGACACGACGAATCGACACGCTTCCAAATGGGCCCGAAATTCGAAGCGATGCAAGGCGCGGAGGCGTGGCAGCTC
>NZ_CAJCHS010000349.1 GCF_903970205.1 Nevskia soli
TAGATGCGCCGCGCCCGCGATTCGCGTTTTAAAACGTTGCTTGAAAGTATTTGAAATCGCATTTGAATTGTGTTTGAAAGGATAAACTTAGTGTTGAAGCGGGTCGGAGTGGCGCGGTTCGTGCGTAAAGCCTTCCGTTCATATGACCGCGTGGTTATTCTATGCAGTCGCCGCGGACGCTGGAACTGAAAGAGAAACGGCATAAGCGGTAAGGATGCAGATCGAGCGCATCCAGCCACGAAGCAACACGGTCATATGGGTACTAGTCTGGGACGCTTGGGTCGAAGCGGCGCCAATTACTTTTGTACCTTTCTGTCGCGTAAGGCTCACCGTATAAGCTAATCTCGTGCATCATTGGGTCGCTGTACTCGTAATTTCATCGCTTGCCCTGGTAACAGAGTCGAGCGCAAACGCGCAGAGCATCCGTTACGACGAAGCGCGCCACATCTGGCTTCTCACCACGAAGCAGAACTCCTATGCGATCGGTGTCGATTCCAACGGCGCTCTGCGAAACCTCTATTGGGGCGCGCCGCTCTGGCGCATGGACGACCTCCCACCGGTGCTGCCGCGCCGCGAGTTATCGTCCTTCGACCCGCCGCAGATGATGGAGAACGAAGAGTTCCCCGGATGGGGCGGCACGCGCTACTTCGAGCCCGCGATTAAGATGACTCGCGCGGATGGCGACCGCGATCTGGTCCTCAAGTACGCTTCGCAGAAGATCCTGGGAGACAAGCTCGACATCGATCTTAAAGACATTCACGACGAAGTAGACGTCACGCTGCATTACACCGTCTATCCGGACTACGGCATCATTAGTCGCAGCGCGACGGTCCGCAATAGCACGGCGGCGCCTTTTACTCTGGACAGCGCGCAGTCGGCTACCTGGTATCTGCCGCCGGGCGATGGATATCAGCTAACCTATCTCAGCGGCCGCTGGGCGGCCGAAACGCAGATCAATCGCGAGCCGATCCACGAAGGCGACAAGGTGCTTGAAAGCCGCAAGGGTCACACCAGCCATAACTTCAACCCGTGGTTTGCGATCGATCACGGCGATGCTGCCGAGGAATCCGGGTCCGTCTGGTTCGGCGCGCTGGCCTGGAGCGGCAACTGGCGCATCACGGTCGAGCAGACTCCCTATCGCCAGGTGCGCGTCACGGGCGGGTTTAATACCTTCGATTTTCAGTACCCGCTGAATCCGGGTGAATCGGTCGACACCCCCGAGTTCTATGCGGGGTATGCAGCCAACGGGCGCGGCGCCGCATCAAGGCTGCTGCATCGTTTCGAGCGTGAACAGATTCTGCCCGGCGGCCTGACATCGCGCACGCGTCCCGTACTCTATAACTCGTGGGAGGCGACGACCTTCAATGTCAACGAGCCCGGGCAGATACAACTTGCCGATAAAGCCGCCAAGTTAGGCGTCGAACTCTTTGTTATGGATGACGGCTGGTTCGGTAAGCGTAACAACGATCGCGCCGGTCTGGGCGATTGGGTGGTCAACCCCGCTAAGTTCCCGCAAGGTTTGACCGGATTGATCAAACATGTAAACGATCTCGGGATGGACTTCGGTCTCTGGGTGGAACCCGAGATGGTCAACCCGGATAGCGATCTCTATCGCAGGCATCCCGATTGGGTGATGAACTTCGCCGGACGGCCGCGCAGCGAGCTGCGCAATCAGTTAGTTCTGAACCTGGCGCGCGATGACGTCAAAGAGTATATCTTCCAGTCGCTCGATAAACTCGCGAGCGAGAACAACATCAAATACTTTAAGTGGGACATGAACCGTCCTTTCGCCGAACCCGGTTGGCCGGAGGCGGGACCCGCCAATGAGCGCAAGCTTTGGATTACTTACGTTCGCAATCTCTACGAGATCATCGACCGCTTGCGGCGGAAGCATCCGAAGCTTGAGATTGAATCCTGCTCCGGCGGAGGCGGCCGCGTTGACCTGGGTATCTTGCGCCGCGTGGACGAAGTCTGGACCTCCGACAACACCGAAGCGTTCGACCGTCTGCGGATACAGGAAGGTTTCTCCCAAGCCTATGCGCCTAAGATCATGTCGGCCTGGGTGACGGATGTTCCCAATCAGAACGGCCGCAGCACGCCGCTGCAATACCGCTTTCTCGTCGCCATGCAAGGCGCGCTGGGGATCGGAGCGAACCTGAATCACTGGACCGACCACGACGCCGCTCTCGGTACGAAGATGATCGCGCTCTATAAGAGCATCCGGAACACGGTGCAACTGGGCGATCTCTACCGGCTGCTATCGCCGATAACTAATGATGTTACAGCCAACCAGTACGTCTCGAGCGATGGCAAACAGGCGGTGCTGTTCGCTTTCCGCCACTCGCAGGAATTCAACACGCCCGCGCCTGCCATTCTCTTGCACGGCTTGGACGAGAAGGCCGTTTACCGGCTCGAATCGGTCGACGGCAAGCTGATCGATCGTCAAGGCCCGCTCAGCGGCGCCTATCTGATGCATAACGGCGTGCACCTGAATCTGCGGGGGGATTTCGACAGTACGGCCGTCGTCTTCGAACGAGTCCCTTAGCAGCCTGTGTTGAAACCGGCTCCCTCACGGTCGCGGCTCTGTAACGCAATGAATCTCTGTAACGCAATGACTCTCTGTAACGCAATGAATCTACTGAGCCGCGCGCGTAAGCAAGCGGTCTTCCCGGACTTTCGACACGGGTTGTTAGAGAGCGTAACTTTCCGGCGGGCGCAACGAACTCTATAGCAGAGGCAATTTATGGCAGGTCTTACTCGCAGACAACTGTTCGCCGCGCTTGGCGCCGGCCGCCTGCTCTTCGCGAATTCGCTGCGGCAGTCGCAGGTTTCTGTCGTGCGTTTCGACAAAGCCGGCGTCAGGCAAGGTCTGGTGACAGTAGATAAGTATGTTCTCAGCGATGAGGAGTGGAAGCAGCGACTGAGCCCGCGGCAGTTCGATGTGACGCGCAGAGCAGGAACGGAATCGCCCTTTACGGGGCCGTACTGGAACAACCACCAGCACGGGCTTTACCGCTGCGTTTGTTGCAGTAACGCCCTGTTCAGTTCGGATACCAAGTTCGAATCCTTCACCGGATGGCCCAGTTTCTGGGAACCGGTCGCGCCGGAGAACATTGAGACCGCTGACGATAATAGTTACGGAGTGCGCATTGAAGTCAAATGCCGGCGGTGCGATGCCCATCTCGGGCATGTTTTCGACGACGGGCCGAAGCCGACCGGCCTGCGCTATTGCATGAACGGCACGGCGCTGAATTTCGAAAGGTTGTGATTCCATGAAACGAAACTACCTGTTACTTGCACTTACGATTGGCCTCGGTGCGTTTGTGTTGCTGCCAGCCGAGCAAACCCCCAAGTCGCGGCCCGCCGTATTGGTAGAGCTGTTTACGTCAGAGGGTTGTTCGAGCTGCCCGCCCGCGGACAGGCTTCTCGAATCCCTCGAGAAGAGTGAGCCTGGTTCCGGCGTGGATGCGATCGTACTGAGCGAGCACGTCGATTACTGGAATCACGACGGCTGGGTGGATCCCTACTCATCGTCTAAGTGGAGCGACCGCCAAAGTACTTACGTTGCGCGCTTCGGAGTCAATAGTGTCTACACCCCGGAAATGGTGGTCGACGGCGCCACGGAGTTTGTCGGCAGCGACAAAGGCCGGGCGCTAAGCGCGATTGCCGCGGCCGCGAAGGCTCCCAAAGCTGAGGTGAGTCTCACGCTAACTTCCGATTCCAAGGTGCAAATCGATGTAAGCAGTCTGCCTGCCGCCGCGAAAGGTCCTGCCGATGTCTATCTTGCTGTCGCAAGGAACGAGGCAAGTTCACAGGTATCGGCGGGCGAGAACGGCGGCCGACGTTTGCATCACGTTGCGGTTATCCGTAGTCTCCAGCTGGTTGGAACGTGCAAGCCCGGCGAGCCTTTTCAACGCGCAACATCATTCAGCCCGGGAAAAGATATTGACCCCAACCAACTGCGGCTGATTGCGTTCGTGCAGGAACGCAACCAGGGGCGGGTACTTGGCGCGGCCATGCGGAGTATGCAATAGATCGTAACTTCTTCGGGTCCAAATCGAATACTCAATCGAAAGGCACGAAAAAGGAGACTTAACAAACATGCGTAACAGGATAGGAACAGCTTTGGTGGCCGCGGGACTATTCAGCGGCTTAGCCCTGGCCCCGGCATTCGCGCAGGACCAATCAACGATGTCGGACGGCAAGATGGCGGGCGGGAAAATGTCGCATCAGCAGATGATGGACAAGATGAACAGCATGTCAGCCGATGACAAAGCGGCGATGTTCGATAAGATTTCCTCGAAAGACCAGATGTCGGCGATGAAGATGTCCGGCCATGACATGAGTAAGATGTCGCATCAGGAAGCGATGGACGCGATGAGCAAGATGTCGGCCCAGGACAAGGCTGCAGCTTTCGATAAGATGCCGACGAGTAAGAAGATGGCCGCGATGAAGATGAGCCAAGGTGCGATGGCGCATTAACAAAGTAAATCAAACGTTTTCTGGTTATGGGGGCGTTTAATACCCGCCCCCGTTGCTGCAAGCTATTCCACGGTTAGATAAGCCCTGGCCACGTCCCCGTTGTACCCTTGCAAGGTGATGTAACCCTGGCCCGCCCGACGCCCGTCACGCTCTCGGGTCCAAACGCCGCCTGCGCGACGGGACGCGAAACGGCGAACGATCCGGATTCATCTGCATTAGCCGCATCCAGCAGATTCTTGCTTGTGCTGTCGCCGAAAAGATGTACTTGTTCGCCGGGAGCAAAACCGGTTCCGCAGAGCATTACTTCGCTTCCGACCTTACCGGTGCCGGGAGTCGCCGAAACCACCGCGGTTTCGAAAACGGCTTGGCCGATCTTCATTCCTTCCGTATACAAGATTGCGCCGTCCGGCCCCGTTGTGATCCCCATAGGTAAAGTGTTAGCAGTCGGAATCGAATACTCGGTTAGCGCTCCGGAAGTGGTCACGCGGCCAAGCGAGTTATTCCCCGCGTCACCGAACCAAAGAGGGTAGTGAAACCGAATAGAGTTAGGACGCACGAAGCAATCCGTGGTTGGTTGTTAAACATCATTTTGTATTTGTACTTTAGTCTGTAAGTGGTTAGTGGTTAGTTCAGAGTCAGTTTGAACACTGTGCCCTGCCCGGCCGGTCCTTGACCCGTATAAGTTGTGCTGCCATATAACGCGCCCTTGGGTCCCGCCGTCAGGGGAGCCACGGGATAGCCGCCGTCCGCCCCGTTAGTGAAGGTATGAACGGTGGTCTCCGTCCACGCGCCGCCCGCAACGGTTGGCGGAGTCAGCTCAAACAGGGTTCCGTAACCGGCCGGACCGCCGCGCGAAGCTACCCCATACAGCGATCCATTCTTTCCGAACACGACTCCCCCGACCGGTCTCGACCCATCCGCGCTGCCCGTAAAGCTATAAAGCAAGGTCTCGGTCCATGGGGCG
>NZ_CAJCHS010000350.1 GCF_903970205.1 Nevskia soli
GGAACCGCCGCGCTCTCGCCGCTGCTGGCAAACAGGCGGATGCCGCGCCTGTGGCATGGATGCTCAAATGGCCCGGTGGTATTTCAGAGGTGTTCGTGGAAGAGCGAACCGCCGTCGATGCCGGAGCTATTTATCGAACGAAGCCCATCCCACTCTACGCTGCTCAGCCCGCCGCCCCTGAAGCCTTACCGGTAAAGGCGGATAGCGACGTTTCGGGGGCTCAGGTGCCTCCTCCCTTGAACGGCATCCCAGCGACTTATGAGCATGATGAAGGTGCGATGGCCCGTTGTTCTTATTGCGACCGGTACTCACTCGACCCCAAAACGTTGAGAGACGATGAACTGAAATGTGATTGCGGTCGGAAACACGGATGGAGCGGAAGTTTCAAGAAGCCGGGACCTGACGCGGAATGGAGCGGCACATCCCCATCAGATTCGCCGGGCGCCCCCGCGAAGCCTGCGGATGCGACAAAGCCGCCGAAGGTGACTGCCGCAATGGTAGATGCGGCTATGCCGTGGCTGAAGAACCTTCAGCACATGCGCAAAACTGACAAGGAATCGAACATCGAAGAAGCGATCCGAGCCGCTATGGCCGCCGCTCAACCTGCAAACGGAGGCGACCGTGGCTAGGCCATACAGGACATCCACTATGTACGAACATGGCGGGCATTGCTTGATCTGTTCGACTGTCTGTCCTGAGAAGACTTCTATCGACTGTAGTGGTTGGGATTGGTTCTGCGGCCATCTGCGCGTGGTGGTTCACTTTTGCCCGAAACACAAAACGGGAGATCTGCGCGACCGTCTTCTTGCGATCAGTCAAAAAGACTCGGGCGCGTGGACATCGGAAGAATGCAAATTCGTTAGCGAATTTAAGGCTGAGCTAGATCGACTGGAAACAGCAGCAACCCTTACCGATAAACGGAGGAGCCGTGGATAACGTTCAGCAACTGCCCGTTCAGGCGACGACGAGTCGGCCGGCGCCCAAGCGCATCGTCCGGCCGTGTGAATGGGGCCTGCGTGGTTCCGTGCGCGACCTCGAAACGCAACTCGGCACCGTCGAGGCTTACAACCGGCTCTGCGACGCTGCGGCAGTGCTCAAGGCGAAGATCGACGCCGGCAACGCCGAAGCGCAGAACCGACTTTTTGCAACCGATCCGAACTGGATCTATCCGGTGGGACATCATGACTGACTTCATCAAGCGTCTGAGGGAGCGCGCCGAAGATTCCGCCGAATCAGCACGATTCGATGCCCTCTATGATGACGCGGCCGACTTGATCGAACAACAGGCCGCTCGCATAGCCGAACTCGAATCCCAGATCACCACCCTTACCGGCGAGCGTGCTGAGCCGATCTCGATGGTGCTGTATTGCCCGAATTGCGGCGCGCAGCATATCGACGCGCCCGAGAGCGAACCCGGTCGCATCATTTCAAGTGGACCGGGCGCTGGCAGAGCGATCGCACCGAAAGTCACATGGGCGAACCCGCCGCACCGCTCTCACCTGTGCCACGCGTGCCGCTGCATCTGGCGGCCGGCCGACGTTCCGACAATCGGCGTCGAGTGCACCAAGACAGAAGGTAAGGCCGACACGTGGCCGAATGGTCTGCCGCAAGACGCCATCGCGGCGGTCGCCACCCTTACCGATTCCTCGGAGAAGGTGCGGACGTGGCAGCCGATTGAGACGGCGCCGCACGATGGCTCCATGATAATCATTGCATGTATTGCAGACGGCATTGTGTTCGATGTCTGCAATGGGAAAATCGAGGTTCTTGCCGAAGACGAGGACGATGGACCTTGGGACATCTGTAATGGCGAACCGTGGTGCAGCTACGTCGGAAGAGACGCAGGAACCTATTTTTGCTGCTGGTTGCCGGGGAAAGAATGGGAAAGGTCTTGGCGGGTGACGGAGAGTTTCGAATACACCCACTGGACGCCGCTACCGGATCAACCCAAAGATGCGCGGGAGGCGTGATGAAAACCGTGTTCCTTCTGATGGCCCAATACGACGCCCAGGCGGTCTTGCCGATCGACGTGGTATGCCGCGACTACTTCGCGCCACTCACTGTACCGACGCTGGTGCGCAAGATTTCAGCCGGCGAGATCGCGCTTCCGCTGGTGCGCATGGAGACGTCGCAGAAGTGCGCCAAAGGCGTCCACGTCGAGGATCTGGCGAAGTACATCGATGCGCGCCGCGCCGCGGCCGTCAAGGAGTGCGAGCAGCTATGCGGATAGCGCGTGGCGCCGGCGCCCACAAGCGATAAGCCCCGCCATGCGCGGGGCTTTTTTACGCCTGAACGGTCCTACTTGAGTGCTACGCGACAACAGGCTTATCCCTGAATCGACCGTCTGGCGGGTCGCTAGCGGAGAGCCTCGGTCCAGTCCATCATCGGTGCAACGGATAAACGTCGAGGTGTTGATTTCATTGGTTTTGCTGCTATTTCATCGACTTACGGACGAATCCTGAGAGTTCGGTTTAAGTCCGTTGGTAGCGGTTTCTGCTCGTTTTCTAGC
>NZ_CAJCHS010000351.1 GCF_903970205.1 Nevskia soli
CGGTGAAGGCGATCGATGCGGGTCCGTCCCAGGGCTCCATCAAGCAGCTATGGTATTCGTAGAACGCCTTCTTTTCGGCGCTCATGCTTTCGTGATTGGTCCAGGGCTCCGGGATCATCATCATCACGGCGTGGGGCAGCGAGCGGCCGGATTGGACGAGAAGTTCGAGAACGTTGTCGAGCGTCGAGGAATCGCTGGCCGACTTCGGGCTGATCGGGAACAGCTTCGCGATATCGGGGCCGAAGAGCGGCGACGCGAGGATCGACTGGCGCGCGTGCATCCAGTTCGCGTTGCCGCGCAGCGTGTTGATTTCGCCGTTGTGCGCGATGTAGCGGAAGGGGTGGGCAAGCTGCCAGGTCGGGAAGGTATTCGTCGAGAAGCGCTGGTGAACCAGGCACAGGGCGCTGACGAAATCGGGCTCGTTCAGTTCCGGAAAAAAGCGCGCGATCTGCGGCGCCAGCAGCAGTCCCTTATAAACGATGGTGCGCGCGGAAAGCGAAGGAATATAGAAACAACCGCGGTCGTTAATCGTGGAATTGCTGATCTCGTGCGCGGCGCGCTTGCGGACGATATAGAGTTTGCGCTCCAGCGTGTCGGTGTCGGTCTCTTCTGACCCGGCCGCGGAGCCGCGACTGAGAAAGACCTGTTGAATGTAGGGTTGCGAATTGCGAGCCACGCGGCCGATCGCGTCGCCATCGGTCGGCGTATCGCGCCAGCCGCAGACCTCGAGACCCTCTTCGCGGGCAATCCGTTCGAGAATGCCCTCGCAGGTGCGGCGCGCCAAAGGCTCGACGGGAAGGAACACCATCCCGACGCCGTATTCACCGGCGGCCGGCAAGCTGAACCCGAGATGCTGGGTTGCGCGCTGGAAAAACGCGTGGGGGATCTGGACGAGGATGCCCGCGCCGTCACCCGTTTCCGAATCGCAGCCGCATGCGCCGCGATGTGTGAGATTCATCAGAATCTCAATCCCACGGGTGATGATGTCGTGCGAACGATGACCTTTTACATGCGCGATGAAGCCGATGCCGCAAGCATCGTGCTCATTTTCGGGCCGGTAAAGGCCCTGCGCGGAGGGTAAGCCGTTTTCGGCGTAGAGATCGGCCATTGTCTTACTCCGTGGTAATTCTTCCGAGTGTACGCGATTTTTGCAGTATCCAGCAATCGAAATTTATTGCGTTCCCGTATCAGTATTCCTTATAATACCTGCGGGTGCTGTTGACCGAGTTAAAGCTGTTCCGGGACGTGGCGAGTGGGCGTAGTTTAAGCCGTGCGGCGGCCGCGAACGGAATCAGCCAGCCCGCGGCGTCGCAGCAGATTCAGGAGTTGGAACGCCGGTTGGGAACCGCACTTCTGGATCGGAGCACGCGCCCGGTGGGTCTGACCGAAGCCGGCCGGATTTATCACGAGTTTTGCTGCGACGTGCTGCGGCGCGAGGAAGAATGCACCGCGCGCCTCGATCAGATGCGCGATGCGTCGACGGGTAAGCTGCGCGTGGCGTCGATCTATTCGGTGGCGCTGACCGAGATGCCGCGCGTTAGCGCCGAGTTCGAGGCGGCTTGTCCGGGCGTGGAGTTGACCGTCGAATATCTGCGGCCGGATAAAGTATACGAGGCGGTGCGGAATGAGTGGTGCGATCTGGGTCTGGTGAGTTACCCGGAGCCGGAGCGCAACCTCGTGGTGATTCCGTGGCGCGACGAGCGGATGGCGGTGGCGCTCCCGCCTGGGCACCGCTTGGCGGAGCGGACGACGCTGCGCGCGCGCGAACTGGATGGAGACGATTTCGTGGCGTTCGACGACGATCTGCAGATTCGGAAAGATACCGACCGATTCTTACGGGAGCAGGGCGTTGAAGTGCGCGTGACGATGCATTTCGACAATATCCAGATGGTGAAGGAAGCGGTGGCGCTGGGGCATGGGATCAGCATTCTGCCGGACCGGACGATGCAGCATGAGATCGCTCAGGGCAGGTTGAAGAGTGCCAAGTTGCGCGCGCCGGGGTTAGTGCGGCCGGTGGGCGTGGTACATCGGAAGCGGAAGGCTTTCAACCGCGCGGCGAAGGCGTTCTTGCAGGCTTTACCGGTGGCCGGGTGAAAATGCTACGGGGCGCTTACTCCCGAGGAATTCGCGCGTGCGGAAGAGCGCCGGGTACGTTTCACGGAAGCGCGTGGGTCACTTACGATTTGGATATCTGCTACTCGCGCGCGCCAGGGAATCTTAGCAGGCTGACAGATGCACTGGCGCCGCTCCATCCGCGGACGTGACGCAACGCGACCATTTTCACACCTCAGACGGACGTTGGCGAAATCGATCTATTGGCCGAGGTTGCCGGACTCGGAGACTTTGTCGAGGTTAAGCGGCGTTCGATTCAGGTCGAGGCGTTCGACCGAACCATTGCAACCCTCACCCTGCCGGCACTTATCCGCGCCAAGCTGGCGGCCGGCCGCGAGAAGGATCGGTCCGCCCTGCCGGAGTTGCAGAGCCTTCTAGAGGCGGCCGAGGAATAAGTAGTCAGGCGCAGAGCGAATTACTGCCCGATCCCCTGAAGGATGCAGGTCTGGGTTGCGCCAAGCGCGTTATCCGTCACCTGGAGAGTCGCTGTGCGTGTCCCCCTCCCGGACGGCGTGAACGTTACTTCGATCGTGCAGGTGCGCGCGGGACTTAGTTGATACCCGGACGAACAAGAGTTCGAACCCACTGTGAAGTCTGCCGCGTTGGGACCGCTGATTGAAACCGCGCCAACGGTGATCGTCGAGGTCCCCGTATTATCGAGGCTGGCCGAAAGAGTAGCCGCCGAGTTGACGGCAACCGAGCCGAATAAAAGCGCGGGAGTAATGTCCGCGGTGTCGGTAATTGCCTGTCCGACACCCATGAGCGCAACAGACTGCGGGCTTCCGGCAGCGTTATCCGCTACCAGCAATGTGCCTGACCGCGTTCCGATCGCTGCCGGAGTAAAGCCCAGGTAAACGATGCAAGAACCGCCCGGTTGGATCAAGCCATTCGGTTTGCAGGAAGTCGAATAGACCGAAAAGTCTCCGGGGTTACCGCCGCCGAAGGAGAAACTGCTGAACGTCACGGCTACATCGCCGGTATTGTACAAAGAAATCGGCGTTGAACTGTTGAGAGTGAGCCCCACGGTACTCAGACCTAAGTCAACCGCGGATGGGAGATTTACCGAGTAAATGCCGGCTTCCCCCACTCCGGTTAGCGTGACTGACTGTGGACTGCCCGTTGCGCTGTCGCTAAGCTGCAGCGCCGCCTTCCTAACCCCCGGCGCGAGAGGATCGAAAGATACCGTCACCGTGCACGCCGTGCCCGGACTGATCTGGGCGCCACAGCTGTTCTGAGAGATAGAAAAGTCCGCCGCGTCGGTTCCGGTAATCGCGACACTGGTCACGTTCACAGCGGTATTCCCGGTGTTATTGAAACTGATTGTTTGAGGAGCCGCAACTAACCCTACCGGCGTCAACGAAAAGCTCACAGCCGGTGGGAACAAGAGTGTTTGCGTGACCGCCAGGCCGAAACCATTGAGCGGGATCGATTGCGGACTTCCCGCAGCGCTATCGATCAGTTGAAGCGTTGCTGTCCGGAAGCCCGGTGCGGCGGGTGTGAATGAAACCGGATATTGACAGTTCCCCCCCGGGAAGATTGGCGACGAGCCGGCCGAGCTACAGGTGGGTGAGCCGATTGAAAAGTCGGACGCGTTCGTTCCCGCAATCGTGGCCGAAGTCATAGTCACCGGATAAGTCCCTATGTTCGTGACTGTGGCGGATTGAGTTACAAGCGAACCGATGCTGGTCAATGGAAAGGTTATGGACAGCGGTACTTCCAAAAGCTGCGTGACGGCCTGACCGAGACCCGAGAGTGGGATGCCTTGCGGGCTGCCGGTAGCATTGTCGGCGATTATCAGCGTGGCATTGCGCAGTCCGGCTGACATCGGTGTGAACCGCAGCGCCAAGGTGCAGGATGCCCCGGCGGCTAAGGTCGATTCACAGGAGTTACCCCCGATGTTGAAGTCGCCGGGATCACTCCCCCCAATACTGATGCCGGCGATTGTTACGGTTTCAGCGCCGGTATTCGAAATCTGAAGACTTCCCTGATAGCTGGTCTGACCAACGTTGGCGACTCCAAGATCGACGGCGAGAGGGTTTGTAGCGATCGAAGCGGTCCCTGCCACACCCGTTCCTACGAGACCGCAGTCCAGCAGAGTTGTCCCGTTAGCAATTACCTGTAGAGCGGCGATACGTGCTCCGACCGCGGCCGGAGTAAAAGTAACACTTACTTTGCAACTGGCTGAGGGTGGAAGACTAGCCCCGCAGTTGTTGGAACTGACGAGATAATCGGAAGCATTGACCCCGGCAAGGCCAACGGTGAACGGAATGCTGCCCGTTCCGGGGTTAGATATGGTTATGGACGTCGCGCTGCCACTTACTCCCACGGCTTGCGATCCCAGATAGGCGGCCGAAGGGCTTAGAGTTAAGGGCGGCCCTGCTGCATATCCGACTCCGACCAGAGCCAGGCTCTCCAGAATCGTTCCGCCCGAGTCCGTGAATTGCAGGGTACTCGTCTGAAGCCCCGCGCCTGTTGGCGAGAAGGTTACGTACACCGGGCAGTTCGCGCCCTCGCTGAAAGTACTCGGGACGGTCGGACATTCGTTTGTCGCGGTAAACTCGGATGAGTTTTTGCCGGTAATAGTGACTGAAGAAAGCATTACGGGCGAGTTACTGGCGTTACCGATGGTCGTCATCGCGGCGCTCGAAACCGATCCGATGGTTTGAACCGGGAAAAGGAGTGCGGCCGAGGTGGAGGTTAGAGCGAGATCGACAGCTTGGCCGGTGCCGAACAAACCGATCGTTTGCGGACTGCCCGGAGCGCTGTCGGCGATATTGATCTGGGCCGATCGCAGGCCCGCGGAAGACGGCGTGAAAACAACGGCTGCGTTGCAGGTTGCACCCGGTGCGATGGCGCCGAGGCAATCTCCGGCCATCCCGAAGTCTGCGGCGTTCGGACCTGAAATCGAAATGGAAGAGACGGTGATGGAGGAATCCCCGGAGTTCGTGAGTAAGATGCCAGGGTTGGATGCGTAGACCGGGAAGCCAACGGTCGCTATCCCGAAGTCCTCGTTGAGGACGCTTAGACCGAGCTGTTGGACCGGGGTTTGACCGATGCCCTCGAGTGTTACGACTTGGGGACTTCCAGCGGCGTTGTCGGTGAACGTCAGGTTCGCCGTCCGATACCCTGAAGCGGCCGGTAGAAACGAGATATGTACGTTGCATTGATAGTACGGTCCGAGCAAGAGGCCGGGGTAACAAGTTGAGGAGTTGATGGCGAAGTCGGAGGCGTTCGTTCCGGCGATATAGATATTCGACAGAGTCACCGAGCTCGTGGAACTTTGTAAGGATACGACGCTAGTCCCGCTCGCGGTTCCGACGTTCTGAGCGCCGAAGTCCAGTGCGCCCGAAGAGAATGCCAGTAGGTTCGTGACGGGCTCGCCCGCACCCAGTAGAGAGAGGTGCTGGGGACTCCCGGGGGCACTGCTGGTCACGGTAAGCCATGCGCTGCGGCCACCCGCGGCGGCCGGCGTGAACGTGACGTTCATCTGACACGTCTGCGATGGCGCAAGAGTTGCCGCTCCAGTAGGACAGGAGTTCGTGGTCAGAACGAAGTCGGTTGCATTCGTGCCGCTTATAACGTAACTGGAGAAAGTTACTGCGCCTGTCCCGTAATTTGTGACGGTAATGGGATAAGTCACGCTCACTCCAACAGTCTGCGAACTTACGTCCAGATCTACAGGTGTAAATACCACATTCTGAGTTAATGCGATGCCGGTTCCAACCAAGGGCACGTTTTGCGGACTGCCGGCCGCCGTGTCCTGAAGTTGCAGAGTAGCCGTGCGCAGTCCCGCGGCTTGCGGGGTGAATTGCACAATAATTTCGCACGAACTGCTGGGGTAGAGAGGCAGGCACGTATTTTCGACAACGGCGAAGTCAGCCGGGTTAGTGCCGGTCACGACAGTTCCCGTGAACGCGATGTTCCCCTCGCTGAAGCTGGAGATCAGAATAAAGGCGCTGGTCGAGTTGCCCACCGTAGTCTGCGCGAATACCATAGTCGTGGGACTGATGGCTAACTGCTGATTGGCACCCTGTGCGGCGCCGGTAATAGCTACGGATTGCGGACTCCCAGCGGCATCGTCGGTAAGTACGAGACTCGACATTCGGATACCGCCTGCCATTGGCGCAAAGGTGACGCTTGCCGAGCACGAGGCTCCAGCAGCGAGAGACCCTGTGCAGGTGTTCCCGCTGACTGCGAAATCGGCGGGGTTCCCGCCGGCTAGAGTCACGCCCGTGAAATTGGCGGCTGAAGATCCTGTGTTCGTCACCAGAAGCGCCACCGGGCTGCTGGTTGTCCCCACGTTCTGGACCGCGGAAAAGTTGACCGAAGACGGACTTACGGAAAGAACGGCTCCGGCACCGGCGGCGGAAGCCGAAGCGGCGAAGAGTGCGAACGCGATCGCCACATATCGAAGCAGGAAAACAACGCTTGTATTTTGCACAGTAATAAGCTAGAGGGGACGAATTTCAAAATGCGAGTTTGCGGACTATATACTCCGCAAGCAAGGTAGGATTACAGATCCTCTTTTCTCGCCTCTGCGTCTACTCTCAGCTTTTCTTAGTGGACAGCGCGATTTCCGGTATTACACGCCACATAGCAGAGTCCCGTCGTCTCTTCAGCGCGAGCGAGTTTCGTTGTCTTCAGAAATCGGGTGGGGACCGGCCGAGCTCACGTGCGTGCCGGACTTAAGGTTTGTGTCTTACGCGGGACGTAAGTCGCCGCCCGTGGCATGCCCGGTATCAGGGAGGAATTGTCCTGCGCCTGGTACGACTCGCGCGGAGTAGGAACTGGAGCGAAGTTGTCCGGGTCCACCTTCGAGAAGAACTCCTGATGCAATAACTCGCAAGCCTGGCGGCAGTGCTGTTGAGGGACGGCGAAACTA
>NZ_CAJCHS010000352.1 GCF_903970205.1 Nevskia soli
TGGACGATGACGAACGGCGTGATCGCGGCGGCGGACGCGACGCTCAGCAGACTCGCCGCGTAGCCGAAGATCGGTTTGCCGCCGATCGGTCCGGCGAAGGACATCGCGTACGCGGAGGCGCCGCAGATGATAGCGATCAACAGGTTGCGGCCGGAATGTCCGCGGACCCGCGCTTCCCTCGACCCGCGGCTCATCGCTTCGGAGGGAGCGACTTGCATCGCTTCGCGCGCGGGACCCCATGCCGATACCAACGCCATCCCGAGCCCTGCGCTTAGGCCGGTGAGCGCCGGCAGCAGTCCGAGATGAACCGGACCGGGGCTGCTGCTCTCGTACAACGCCTCGACTGTAGATGAGATCAGCGAGACCATGCTAATGGCGAGCAAGCGGCCGGCAAGGATGCCCAATGCCGCTCCGACTAAGCCGATGAACGCGCCTTCACCGAGGAACATCGCGAAGATCGCGTTGCGGCTGGTACCCAGCGCGCGCAGGATCCCGATCTCCGCGCGGCGGCGGATCACGCTGGTCGAGATGGTGTTGTAAATGAGGAACGCGCCGACGACGAGCGCGATGTAGCTGAGGATGCGCAGATTCCAGCGAAAGGCCCCGAGCATTTTCTGGTTCTCCGCGCTGCGCGTGCCGGGTCGCGAGATCTCGTATCCGGCGGGGAGCGTCGCCCGCATCGCGGCTTCGGCGGCTTCGATCGATTGGCCGGGCGATAGGAAGACATCGATGCGGTCGAGCTTCCCGTAGCGGCTGAGCGCGTACTGCAGATCGGCGATGTCGATGACGATGAAGTCGCCGCCCTTCGATTCAATCGTCTTGGCCACGCAGAACGGGCGAGCGCCGATCAGGAACCGGTGCGGCAGGAGTTGGGCCAGGCGCGTGGTCGTGATCGCCGGCGAGGCATCTGCGTCGCAGGCTTTCAGTGGTTCGACCTTCTTCGCGGCGGAAGCTTCGCCGACCATGTCGATCCCATACACCGTGACGAACCCGGCCGGCGCAATCTTCGTGGCCGCTTCCATCTCCGGGGAGAATCGCGCGTTCACCGGCAGACCGGCGAGCTTCCCGATCCACGGTTCGTCGATGCCGCCATTGGCGATCACTTCGAGATCGGTCTTGCCGGCGACCGTCGTCAACGAAGATTCGAACGACCCGGCGGCGGCGGAACCGGCAAGGTCGATCGCGATCACCACCGCCACTCCGAGCGCGACCGCAATCACGGTGAGCAGCGACCGCAACAGGTCTTTGCGCAGCGGGCGGAGGATCAATGTGCGAAACAGCCGCAACACGCTAACGAGCTCCGACATAAGCCGGCTCGATCGCTTCGATGCGTCCGTCGCGCATCCGCACCCGGACATTCGCGATCGCGGCCGCTTCCACGCTATGCGTCGCCAGGAGCACCGTCGCTCCGAAATCACGCGCGGCCTTCGCGAGCAATTCCAAAACCTGATCGCCGCTTGCCGTATCCAGATTGCCCGTCGGTTCATCCGCGATCAGAATCTCGGGGCGCTGCGCGAGCGCGCGTGCCACGGCGACGCGCTGCATCTGGCCGCCGGAA
Organism: Nevskia soli; assembly: GCF_903970205.1. GTDB lineage: Bacteria > Acidobacteriota > Terriglobia > Bryobacterales > Bryobacteraceae > Bog-113. Next base: position 1,559 of record NZ_CAJCHS010000352.1, read on the forward strand.
AGTTGATGCGGCATGGACGAACCGCGATCGCCGAGTCCCACCCAGTCGAGCCGCTCGCGCGCGATGACCGTGGAGCGTCGCTCGCCCGCAATCAGCAAAGGCAGTTCGACGTTCTCGAGCGCGCTCAACGTCGGAAGCAGTTGGAAGGATTGGAAGACGAACCCGATGCGATGCCTGCGCAGCTTGGTCAGCTCGCGCTCGTTCAGCCCCGACGTAGACTGGCCGTCGATCAGAACATCGCCCGAGTCCGGAAAGTCCATCGCGCCGGCAAGATTGAGGAGCGTGGACTTACCGCAGCCGCTGCGGCCCAGCAGAGCGGTTACGGTCCCGGCTTCGGCAATCAGCGATACGCGATCGAGAGCCGGTATGCGCTGCTCGTCGATCCGATACGTTCGCGAAACGTTGCGCAGTTCGAGGCGAGGTGTGTTGGACAACCTGACCTTTTAGATGCGCTGGTAAATCGCGCGGCCCACAAAGAACGGGCCCATCTTCTCGATATAGTTGGCGGTCTGCTTGGTCCGGCGCATGGCCTGCACGCAAGCGGAAAGCGGGAACAGCTCTTTGCCGATCAGGCCGATGACGAAGTCGTTATCGTTCCGATCCATGCCGAAGCAGGCGAGGCGTACATCGAGTGCGAGTCCGGCTTCGCCGAAGGAGTGACCGATGCGGCCGTGCTCGCTGAGGATGGCGCGCTGTTCGTCCGGGGGGAGATTAGCGAACTCGCCTTTACGTCGCAGCGGATACCAGACTTGCCACGGCCATTCGCGATCGGTGACGCGCTGCCGCGGGGTATCGAAGAGCCAGTTCTCGAGGTTCGGTTCGTGGCCGAGCGCATAGGAACGGCCGAGCATGGAGTACTCGGGCTTCGGAAACAGGTCTGAAAAAGCGCCGCGGCCGAGCATGGAACGGACGCGGCAGGCGAAGAAGTCGGGATCGTCGCTCCAGGTAAGCAGGCCGACGCCGCGCGGATCATTCACATCGAGCAGTAGCGTCGACGGGATTTGTTCGGACCTGAGTTGATCGATGAGTGCGTCGGTGGAGAGAACTTCGCCGAACGCGAGCAGGTGCATGAACAGACGGTGATCGCTGGTTTGCGGTTCACCGGCGCGCGGTCCGCCTTTCTCGCGAAGATCAGGAGCATCCATAAGGCCATGGTGACATAAGCGGGGTTGATGGTTGTCCGCGAAGACCGCTCGGTTGCCCTCGCGGCTCGGTATGTGGGTATCGGTTGATTGGAGGTATGAGCGGTCTACTCCAGCGGCATCGTCAACACCGGCGCCGTTGTCGGAGAACTCGCGCCCGCTTCATCCTCAATCGTTACGATCAACGCTGCCGCGCCCATCGGAGCCGCAGCGACAATCTGGACCGTGTGCGAAGGCGTTCCTCCAAACGTGATTCCTTTCGACGGCTGCGGCGTGAACCAAAGCTCGAACGTCTTGCCCGGCGCGAGACGCGGAAGCTCGGACGCAAGCAATACGACGCGGTGTCCGCGACTCACGATGAGCAGCGCCTTCGGTCTCGAGATGACTCGCGCATCGGGAGACGTCATGATCGCGATGGCTTCCGCGCGAAGGTCCTGATCCACATCGCGAGCCTGGCTGAGATTGCGAATCTGAATCATCAGCACCATCGCGAATACGAAAAACAAAATCGCAAGTGAAGCCCAGATGAGACTCGCACTCGACCGCTGCACGCTCGAATCACGCATGATGAGGGCATGATAAAACGTGATCCGTATGATGAATCGCTAAGATCATAACTTTTCTCTTGACTTTATTTCAGAACGACTCTATATATGAGACACATCGTGATTTTCGGATCACGAAATTCGATGGATGGAGAAACAGTCAAATGAAGAACGCAACCAAGAAAGCCGCCGCCAAGAAGAAAGCCGCCCCGAAGAAAAAGGGCAAGTAGTTTTCCGGTGTCCTGCTGAGGACACCGACGCAAGTTTGTCACTCCGGCCCCGAGCAATCGGGGCCTTTTTTATGCCCGCCGCTTTCGCAACTCATCGACGGCAACCGCCAGTATGATCACCGCGCCGATGATGACCTGCTGCACGTAGTTCGAAATCCCCAGCAGATCGCTCCCATTCGCCAGCAATCCCATAATGAACGCGCCGATGAGCGTGCCCACCACGCTGCCTTCGCCGCCATGCAGGCTGCCTCCACCGATCACGACAGCCGCAATCGCCTGCAGCTCGTAGCCGCTGCCCGCGGTGGGCTGGCCCGTCATCAGGCGCGACGCCTCGATCATGCCCGCGAGCCCGGTAAGTAATCCGCCGATCGCGTAAACCGAAACGGTATGGAATGCAACGGGGATGCCCGCATAAACCGCGGCGGCGGGATTGCTTCCGATCGCGAACGCGTAGCGCCCAAGCCGCGTGTGCTCCAGGATGAAATGCACGGCGAGCGCGCACGCGATCAGAATCCAAAGAACAAAAGGGACGCCGAGCAGGTTGCCTCCGCCGAGGTAAGAGAACGCGGCCGGAATGTTATGCACCGGAAGTCCGCCCGAGATGAGGAGCGTCGATCCGCGGAAAATTCCGAGCGTTCCTAACGTGACGATGAACGGCGCGATGCGGAGCTGCGTGATCAGCACTCCGTTCAGCAGCCCGCATAAGAAGCCGACACCGAGTCCGATCGCGATGCCGATCCAAATCGGCAGACCTTTTTCCATTGCCATGGTCCCGACCAAGCCGCCCATCGCGAGGATCGAGCCGACCGATAGGTCGATGCCGCCCGAGATGATGATGATGGTCATGCCCAGCGCCATGATGTTGATCACCGCGGTCTGACGAACCAGGCTCGAGAGATTGGTCTGTGTCAGAAAGTAAGGCGAGGCGATCCACAGCGCGATGAACAGAACGATTAGCGTGAGAAACGGAAGCAGCTTCTGAAAGCGCCTCATGCGGTTTTCTCGAGTGCGGCCAAGTGCATGATCTCCTCCTGAGTCGTGCGGCCGGGAAGTTCGCCGGCAACGCGGCCCGCGCGCATGACAAGAATGCGGTCCGCAACCTGAAGCAGCTCCGACATCTCGGAGCTGATCATCAGGATGGCAGCGCCGGACCGCGCGAGTTCATGCATGATTTCGAAGACTTCGATCTTGGCGCCGATATCGATGCCGCGCGTCGGTTCGTCAAACAAGAAGATACGAGCACCGCGGAAGAGCCACTTCGCGATGACGACCTTCTGTTGGTTCCCGCCGCTCAGGCGCCCGGCAAGTTGGCGCGGTGAACTGGCGCGCACGCGGAGTTTATCGATGAAGTGAACGGCGTTGCTGGTTTGCTTGCGCAGATTCAGAACACCGCCGGGCGAGATCGCCGGAACATTTGCCATCGCGATGTTTGCCCCGATGGGAAGACGCAAAGCGAGTCCGGTGCGCTGCCGGTCTTCACTGACGAGCGCGATCCCGGCGCGAACGGCGTCTTGCGGTGAACGGATACTGACGGGTCTGCCGTCGACGCGGATGCTGCCGGAGCGCAAAGGGTCGACGCCGAAGAGAGCTTCGCAGAGTTCCGTGCGTCCCGCTCCGATCAAGCCGGCCATTCCGACAATCTCACCGGCGTGAAGGGTGAACGAGATGTCGTGAACTTTCGCCGAGTTCAACTTCTCCACTTGCAGCAGCGGCTTACCCGGCGTCAGCGCTTCGCGGGAGTAGATCGCGGAGACGGGACGTCCGACCATCAGCGAAATGATCTGCCCCGTCGTCACATCGCTGAGCGGGCTGGTATGAACGGTAGCCCCGTCGCGCAGCACGGTCACGCGGTCGCCGATCGCGCGCAACTCATCCAGGCGATGGGTAATGTAGATCACGCCCATGCCGCGCTCACGCAAATCGCGCACGATGCGGAACACGGCCTCCGTCTCATCCAGCGACAGGGACGAGGTCGGCTCATCGAAGATCAACAAGCTCGATCCGTTGTGGACCGCCCGGCAGATCTCCACCATCTGCTTCCCCGCGGGACTTAGCCGGTCGACGCGGTCCTCCGCCGCGAGAGGGAACCCATACTCCCGGATCAGACGGGCGGCGTGCTCGACCATCTGGCGACGCGAGACGATCACCGGCTCACGGCCGAGGAAGATGTTCTCGGCGACGGTGAGGTGCGGGCAGAGCAGCGACTCCTGATGCACCATCGCGATCCCCAGCGCCGAAGCATCGGACGGCGAGCGGGGGAAGACTTCCTGCCCACGCCACAACATCCGGCCCTCATCGCGGGGAATCATCCCGGCGACAATCTTCATCAGCGTCGACTTACCGGCGCCGTTCTCACCCATGAGCAGGTGGACCTGACCCGCTTCAACCGATAGGTTGCCGTCGCTTAACGCGGTGACCCCGCCGAATCGCTTCCGCACGGATTCGAGCGCGAGCAGCATGAGCGGTCTAGATGAACGCGACGGAGTTTATGCCCGAGACATCGAACGGCTTCCGGCAGCGGACATTCTTACAGGCAACCTTGTCGTCCAGCAAGAGCATGTAGCTCTGCGCCTTGGCGAACTTGGCGCGGTCGCGCTCATCGGCGCCCCCCGGGATGCGGTCCTTCTTCTTGCGCACCAGCCACTTCAACTGATAGGAGTCGACGGTGCGGCAATACGGGCAGTTCAGGTCAGCCGGTTTGGTGGTCGGCGACTCGGTATAGAAATCGCGCTCCTGCAAAGCCAACGGTCGGTTACTGCCTTTCCGCCATGGGAATCCACTTCATCCCGTCGGGATTGCCCTTGTATTCGGCGCGCGGGCGAATCAGGCGATTGTTGCGGTATTGCTCGAGCACATGCGCGGTCCAACCGGACATGCGGCTGACGGCGAAGATCGGGGTAAAGAGATCGATCGGAATGCCCAGCGAGTAATACGTGCTGGCCGAGTAGAAATCGACATTAGGATTCAACTTCTTCTCGCCTTTCACGGTTTCTTCCACGCGCTGCGACATCAGGAACAGCTTCTCGTGTCCCGTGCGTTTGCCAAGCTCCTCCGACAGCACGCGCAGATGCGTCGCGCGCGGATCTTCGGTGCGATACACGCGATGTCCGAATCCTGGAATTTTGACCTTGTTGTTCAACATCTGATGGACTCGCTCCACGGCCTTATCCGGATCGCCCACCTGGAGCAGCATGCGGATCACATCCTCGTTCGCGCCTCCATGCAGCGGACCTTTTAAAGCGCCGATGGCCGAAGTGATCGCGGAATGGATGTCGGACAGCGTCGCGGCGGTTACGCGCGCGGCAAATGTCGACGCGTTCAGCTCATGATCGGCGTGCAGGATCAGCGCGACATCGAACGCGCGCTCCATCACGTCGTCCGGCTTATGGCCGGTCAGCATATTCAGGAAGTTAGCGGCGAATCCGAGCGACGGATCGGTCGGGATCAGTTCTTTGCCGCTGCGCAGCCTTTCGTAGCCGGCGACGATTACTGGAGTTTGCGCCATCAACCGGACCGCCTTCGCGGTGTTCGCTTCAGGCGACATATCGCGCGACTGCGGATCGTAAAGGCTGAGCATCGATACCGCGGTCCGAAGCACATCCATGGGCAGCGCCTTGGGATTGCTGCGCAGGAACTCGACGACTTGAGGCGCGATCGAGCCGCTGGAGGAAAGCTGGCGTTTCAACTCCGCAAGCTGGCTCTGGTTAGGAAGCACACCGTTCCAAAGAAGGTAGATGACCTCTTCGAACGTGGCCTTCTCGGCCAGCGTATGGATGTTGTAGCCGCGATAGCTGAGGATTCCCTCGTAACCATCGATGTAACAGATTTCGGATTCACCGGCGATTACACCCTCGAGGCCGGCGCCGGACGTCGTAGTAGTCGAACTCATCGCAACCCCAGTTTATGCGAATCAGAAAATCTTTTGATAGGGCCGCTAGTACAAGATCGTTCGAACCCGCCCCAGCGTGCGGTGCAGCATGATCGTCCATGGACCTTTTCCGGGGCAAGTCGCGACCGGCGAGAAGCTGAGGGCGTCGCTTCCTTTTTCGACGAACAGCTTGTCCTCGCGGCCCGGCGCGACGTCCACCGAGACGATCACGCCGTTGCCGCAGCGTTCGGTGTCGGTAATTTTCAGCGTTTGGTTCGCCGCGCCTTTACTCTGCGGTCCCCAGTCTTCCATGAACTTGGCCATGGTGTAATCGGCGCACGTGTGGGTCGAGGTGCAGCCCCACGCCGTGTACGCCGCGGTGTAATCCTTGGCTTTCAGGGCGTTCAGAAAGTGCTTGGTGAGGGTGGTTTCGTGATAGTAGCGAAAGAGGAACCACAGGAACAGCGCGGCGATGATGACGCCGAGCCCGATCAGGATCGAGTTGCGGATGAGATTCCCACGTTGTTCCTCGCCCGCTCCGTATTCTTCGAGGTATCCGCTCGCCATGCGATCCGCCTGCCCGGCCCCTACTTGGCTGGATGCGCCGCGTTGTAAGCGGTGATCGCGTCGTTCGTTAGATCGAGCGCCGTCTTGTAGTAAAGCGTACTCGTCACGTCGACGATGAGGTCGTAACCCTTGTCCTCCGCAATCTTCTTGACCACGGCCTGCATGTTGGCCTGGGCTTTCGACAGGATGTCCTGGCGGTCGCGGTCGATGTCGGCCTGCAGATCGTCCGAGAGCCGCTGCAGATCGCGCTGCCGCCGCTGCCCCTGCGTTTGTAGCTCGGTCAGAGCGCTTTGCGAGAGCTTGCCTTGTCCGTTCTGGATCTGCGTCTGGATATCTTGCAGCTGCTTGGCCATGCGCTGCCCTTCATCCTGGCGGGGCTTGTACTTCGCCTCCATCTCGGCGGAGATCTTCTTGATCTCGGCGCTTTCGAGTATGGCTCGCCGCATGTCCACAATTCCGACCTTCAGCTGGGCCTGCGCGGAAACCGCGGACGCAAGCACCAGCACAAACAGGCCGGCACGCGCGGCCCACATTCGAAGCATTCTTCTGTTCACTCCCTTTTCGGTTTGAATATTACGGTATCACGGCGACTGCGGCCTAGAACACCTACAGCCCGCGGAATAACCGCTCCGTCGCCGTCGCGGCTCGGTAACGGTACTGAATCTACTAAGTTCGGCATGACCCTTCGGTTCACAACCAAACATCAAAAGGCACCGTACAGCTCCACTCCGAGCCCGACCGGGAGGGAGCGTCCGCGCGTGAGCGGGCGGTATCTACCACGGGCTACTATTCCAGAACGCCGAGAATCTCGTCCTCGCGGAAGATGATGTAATCCTGACCGTCGACCTTGGTTTCGGCGCCGGAGTACTTGCCGAACAGGATGCGGTCGCCGGCTTTCACTTCGGGGGAGACGCGTTCGCCGCGCTCGTCGCGCTTGCCCGCGCCGACAGCGACGACTTCGCCTTGCTGTGGTTTTTCCTTGGCGCTATCCGGGATGATGATGCTGCCCATTTTCGATTCAGCTTCGTCGAGACGTTTCACAACGACGCGGTCATGCAAAGGACGGAGTTTCATAGCTTTTCTAGTTTCTCTTTCTTCTTAATGATTGTCGCCGACCATCTCACTCAAAACGCGGCCGACGGAGCCGGACGGAGTTTCGACCTCCAGCAGATCGGCCAATGTAGGAGCGACGTCGGTAATCGCGACACTCTCATGGTAACGGCCCGGCCGAATGCCCGGCCCCATGAAGATCAACGGCACGTGGTTGTCGTAGCTGAATGGCGTGCCGTGGGTGGTGCCTGTTGCGCCGGGCAGCCAGTAGGGATCGAGTAGGACGAAAAGGTCGCCGCTCCGCCGCGGGAAGTACCCGTCGGTCATCGCCTGAGCGATGCGGTCGCCGGTGACGCCGTTCGCTAATTGCTCGCGGGTATAGACGCGGAAGATGTCCGGGCGTGTGGAGAGCGCTTCGGCCGCGACACGATTGACTTCAGCGGGATCGAGCTTATGCTCGCGAATTAGATCGTGGTTTAGATAGATGACGTACTCGATCGGCTTCTTGATTAGCCAGTCGCCGGGTCCGAAGCGCCCGGTGAGCGCGGCCTCGAGCGCGCCCGTGATCTCGCCGGCGGAGATACGGCCGCCCGGCATCCGGGACTTGTTGGTTTCGGGCAACGGGGCGACACCGTGATCCGCGGAAAGAACAACCAGCGTGTTCGCCATCCCGATCCCGCGCGCATCGATGAAGTGGAACAGGCGGTCGAGCAGATGATCGGTGCGCAGGGCCATGTCATGCACGTGCGGATCGTCCGGGCCGAACTGATGGCCGACGTAATCGTTGGACGAGAAGCTGACCGCCAGCAGATCGGTAGCGTTGCGCTGTCCCAGTTTCTCGCCTTCGATGGCCGCTTCGGCAAACGATTCAATCAGTTCGTTTCCCCACGGGCTGGCGGGAATCTGGTGAATGAGTTTGGCCCCGGATTCGAACTGGATGCCCATCCATTCTTTGCCTTCGAATTCGTGCGTGGGGTTGGCCTTGTTGTAATCCGCCGCCCATTTCGGTAGCTCGCTGCAGTAGTACGAGCTGGTGACGAAGACGCCGGAATCGTCGAACCAGTAAGCGCCGGTGGCCAGATGACCGGCGGGCAGGATGGCGCTGCGCCCTTTTAGCGACACGCCAATAATGCGAGTATCCGGGCTGGCGATCTTCAACTCGTCGCCGATGGTGTCGACCAGTAAACGGCGTGGAGAGCTGGGGTTGGCGTCGGTGCAGTCGGCCGTTGGGCTGACCGCCGGGTGCGAGGCGCCGACAACCGTGACAGCGGAATCGCAAACGCTGGTGACGACGCGCTTGTCGTCGCGGTCATACCATGCGTTCCCAACGATGCCGCTAACCGACGGGGTCGCCCCGGTCATGATCATGCTGTGCCCGACTGCCGTCACGGTGGGGAACTGCGGGTACCGCGCATCCGTGAAGAACGCGCCCTTGTTCATCAGCGTGGCGAATCCGCCGTTGTAATCCGCGCGAAAGCGGGTCAGGTAGTCGTAGCGGAATTGATCGACCACTATGGTCAGAACCAGCTTCGGACGGCGCGCTGTTTGTGCGTGCGCCGCGGACAACGAAAGGTAGAGGAGCGCCAGCAGTGCGCGTTTCATCTATCGCAGGGTAGCAATCCGC
>NZ_CAJCHS010000353.1 GCF_903970205.1 Nevskia soli
ACGGTTCCGGAACCCGCTTCCTCACGGTCGCGGCTCGGTACTCCGGTTTCGCTGATGGGCGTGCTCCGCTTCCGCGTGTTTGATGCGCTGCTATTCTTCTTCATGCCGGTCTCCTTTTGCACCTTCAGAACAGCGCTATAAGCGCTACGCCGCAATGGTATCGGTTTTGGATTTCTGTTAAATGACGGATCAGTGGCAATCGTCGCGACCTGGATGTGAGGATCGGGCGGAATGCTTCTCGTCGGCGCCTTGCACTCTAACCAAGCAGCGCTTCGCCGGGTCGTAAAAAAGCGGGGGGCGCCGAACGCGCGGCGCCTCGCCCGTTACTTGGCCGGAAAGTAAGCCGGAATGGTGAACACCGTCAGGAATTGCTTCGCGTGATAGTCAGGAAATTTGGAGAGCATTTCCTGCTCGACTGCCCGACCATCTCCCAAGCCCAACGCGGACTGAAAGGCTGTCAGGTAGTCCCGCGTCTTCTGGATCAATTTCGCCGGGACGTCCGGCTCGCCGTGGCCCGGATACGCGGTGTGGATGCGGCCATTGGAGAACGTTTCGAGTTCGTTGAGGCGATCAAGCCAGGCGTCCGGCCGCTTTTCCGCCAGGTAGCAGTGTGCTTCGTTGTAAACCAGGTCAGACGCGAGATGGCTTTTGAGTGCCGGGATGTTCAGCGTTGCGAAATGCCGGCTTTCGCCCTCCCGGAACTCGACAATTTCGATCTCCTCGCCTTCAACCGTCAACTTTGACGCCGCAATCTCGTCCGGAACAATGAGCTTCTTCGGCCCGTTCGGACCAAGTTTGCTCTGCAACATCGAGAGAATGGGGGGACCGGCTGCATTCAGATCCCCAATGACGTTTGGGGTACTGACGACCTTGACGTCCGGGAAGTGCTCGACGATCACCTCCGATCCCATGAAGTGGTCGGGATGCGCATGCGAAATGAACAGGTGCGTGAGCGTCTTGCCGGTGGCCTTGATCTTGGAAACCAGATCCTCGGTGTCAGGCCGGAGCATGAAGACGTCGAATAGCAAGGCCTCCTTCGGGCCAGAAACGAGATAGGCGTTCGACCAACTGCCGCCCTCGCTGGACGTGAACTTTTCGATAGTGAGTGCTTGTGACATAGATGCCTTTTCAGCTTGCGATTGAGGGCTCGGGGATCTCGTGATCGACCTGGTCGCGCTTGACAATCCATTTGCCTCCGTCACGAAAAGCGGCGGCAACGTCGAACGTGCTTTCCAGAAAGTGGTACTTGCGTATCTTGCCGTTCTCCATTTCGAAGTAGATCGCGTAGGGAATATCCATCACGCGGCCGGTCGCCTTCGCGGCCAGCCGGAACCAGCCAAACGCCGCGGCGCGATCGCCCTCCGAGATGACTTCGCGGGGACCATATGCGGTGACATCCAGGTTGGCGTGTAACCGGTCCAGAAAGGCGGACACATTGGCGTGACCGTCGTGCTTGCCAAGCCAGGGGAGAGCGGCTTCGAGTTCCGGGGAGATCGGCGGCAGTTTGCCTTCCCTGTCGCGGTGCGAGGTCCCGTTGACGATGTACTCGATGTCCGGAGCAAGGAACCGCTCGACGATAGAGTGGTCCTTCTTCGAGACGGCATCGAGGTAGGCGCCGACGACCTCGGCGTTGGTGCTTAGCTGCGCCGCCATACCGTCCCTCCATCTTCCTGAGGCGCGGTTACGGTGGCCCAGCGCTCGGCGATCTTATCGCCCTCGAACCTCCAAAGCACAAATCCGTGGAACTCCATCTTCTTGCCCGTATGCGGATCGGTCCAGCGCCAAATATTGCGGCAAACGACGCGATCGCCCTCGGAGATGAGTTCCTCGATGGTGAGGTGAACGTCCGGCATTGCGTGGTACATGCCGAGCATCATTTCCTCATCGCCGTGGGCATCCGTTGGCTTGTTGCCGGGGCCATTGTGGTCGTAGAAGTCCGGGCTCATGTTGTGCCGGATCACGTCCGCTTTGCGATTGTTCACGAAATCTTCAAAGTGTTGCCGGACAAAGTCTTTCTGTTGTTCTGGTGTAAGAGACGAAGGCATGCTTCCTCGGGTTAAGTGTTTGTTGACAATGCGCTTGAAATCATACGTGACAAGTTAACGATGCCGGTCTTGCCGACGCCGGTTTTCTTGGTTGCCGCCGAACAATTTCCTTCACTGAATCTAACTCCTGCGCACGGCCAACTCAAAGGACAAAACTCAGACATTTCAGGCCATTTTTTTTGATACGGGAGCGATGCTACCGTCGAAGAGGTTATGCAAAACGTGCGGCGACACATAGCACTCCTTGCTACTCCCAATGCGCAAGCATTAGAGGTCACCGGGCCGATCGAAGTGTTCGCGATGGCCAATCGAAAGCTGCGAGAGGCAGGCCGATCGGGCGCGAACACTTATGACATCAGCCTAATATCCGCGGTTGAAGACCTTCACATTTACAGCGCATCCGGCCTGCGGATCCTCGCCGAACGATGTTACAGCGAATGCCAAGAACCGATTGATACTTTGCTGATCGCCGGGGGACTCGATTTGTGGTCGGCGTCAGATCACCCCGACCTGCTGGAGTGGATACGGAAGCAGGAGAAGCAGGTCCGGCGGATTGCTTCCGTGTGCACCGGAGCTTTCGTCCTGGCTGAAGCCGGGTTACTCGAGGGGAAGCGTGTGACGACTCACTGGTATTTTGCTCAGCAATTGCAGGAGCGCTTTCCGGCAACGATCGTCGACCCGGAGCCGATCTTCATTCGTTCCGGCAAATTAGCGACTTCCGCGGGCGTAACAGCCGGGCTAGACCTCGCATTGGCTCTAGTCGAGGAAGATTTGGGACTGGATATATCGTTGCGTGTGGCTCGCGCGCTTGTTCTGTTTCTCAGGCGTTCTGAAGGGGAGAACCAGATCAGCACATCGCTAGCCCTTCAAGGCACTACGCGCCTACCGCTTCGGGAGATTCCTATCTACATACTTGAACATCTGAGTGACGACCTAAGTGTTGAGGCATTAGCAGCGCGGCTCTCGATGAGTCCAAGAAATTTCTCGCGTGTCTTCGCGGAGGAGTTCAATCGAACACCTGCTACTTTCGTGGAAGAGTTGCGCCTTGATACCGCAAGAAGGTTGTTGAACGAGAGCGAGAAGAGCATGGACGAGATCGCAGCCAATTGCGGGTTCGGCGGCGCGGATCAATTGCGACGCGCCTTTAAGAGAAAGTTCGGATACACGCCGCCAGCGCTTCGCGCAGCGCGATAGCCGAAAATGGGCAGCCTGGAACGCATCAATCGCGCGTGGACTTAGGGGAGTGCGAGGAACGCGTGTTCGCCGGACGTCTCCCGACCGGGAGCGCGGTGAGGCTGGCGAAGCAGACGAGGCGATGCCTGCAACTTAAGCGAGGGCGCCGGGCACGGGCTCGCGGACCTGTCTAAAAACTCGGAATGAGCCAGCAACGAAAAAACGCGAAGCTCGATGTACCGGAGATTTGGACGCGCTCCTGTTCCGGTAGGGTTTGTTCGTATGCGAAAATGCAAATGCGAAACTTCAAAAAAGGCGCACGTCTCGGAGCGATGAGCGTATCCACCGACTACAAGTACGATATCTTCTTCAGCTATAAGCGCCATGGTCTTACCAAAGAATGGACCAGAAATTTTCAGGGCCAGCTAGAGTTCTGGCTTGGCCAAGAATCTGAACGTGAGATCAAGACGTTTGTCGATATCGACACTATCGAGATCGGGGATCGGTGGCCCACAAAGCTGCAGGAGGGCATCCGACTTTCTCGCTGCCTGGTTTGTGTCTGGTCGCCGATGTATTTCCAGTCCAGCTGGTGTGTCTCAGAGTGGCAGAGTTTTCGGGCTCGCGAGAGAGTTGCGAACATCGGGTCGCATGGTTTAATTGCGCCTATCAAGTTCCACGATGGCGAGTATTTTCCCGCGGAGGCGCAGGAAGTTCAGTCGCTCGACGTGCGACCTTTCGCATCCACGCTACCTGCGTTCTGGAACAGCCCTCGATCCCTAGAACTTGAAGACCAAGTTAAGCTTCTCGCTAAGTCGATCGCGAGAATGCTCCAGAGGGTGCCTCCATTCCGACAAAACTGGCCCATCGTTGAGCGCGCAGGCCAAGCGGCTGCGACCATCCCGCTGGGTAGGCTATGAACGCACACGAGTTTCCCGGCTCAGGAATTGTTTATACGTTCTACTCGTATAAGGGCGGCGTTGGACGTAGTATGGCGGCAGCAAACGTAGCTGCCTTGATGGCGAAGTGGGGTCACTCGGTGCTGATCGTCGACTGGGACCTGGAAGCGCCCGGCCTAGAACGATTTTTTGTTCGTCCCCCGTCAGCTGCTGAAATCGTGGGTAAGTCAAAGCCTGGAATTGTAGATCTCATCGAAAGTACGGCGAACGGCAATCATTTGAGTTGGCAAGACTGCGTGCATACATTTACTCTCGGCTCGAATGTCACACCTGTGTCGCTGATCTCCGCAGGTCAGCGAGGAGATGGGTATGTCCGAAAGGTGCAAGAACTTGATTTTTCGACTTTGTTTGCAGCCCATAATCTAGGGGGCTACATCGAGGAACTCAGATCGGCCTGGCTCTCTAAATTCGACTTCGTACTTATCGACAGCAGAACTGGCGTCACAGACATCGGTGGCATTTGCACCGTCCACCTCGCAGACGTGCTCGTCCTTCTCTTCACCTCAACCGATTCCAGCGTCGATGGTGCGCTTGACATTATCAATCGGGCTCGCGTGGCAAGGCAACAGCTGCCTGTAGATCGAGGAAGACTCCTTGCGGTACCACTCCCGGCTAGGGACGAGAGCCGAACAGAGTACGAGCGCGCAGCAGAGTGGAGAAAGATCTTTGCGCGTAACTTCGAATTCTTGTATCGAGATTGGTTACCGAGTGAGTCGTTGCTACAGGAGGCGATGGAGATTCTTCGGATTCCTTATATCCCCTATTGGAGCTTTGGCGAACGGCTGCCTGTTTTGGAGGAGGGTTCGGCTGATCCCTCCGGATTAGCGTACGCTTACGAAACTCTCGCCCGCCTTCTTGTGGCGAAGCTAGACTGGAACCAGGCGTTGAAGGAACGCACTTCCCTTCCGCCTCCGAGCGCAAAAGGCAGGCGCCTCGATGATGCGTGGGCTAAAAGCAAGCGCAAGATCGCTCTAAACGGTCTTCATAGCGTATCAAAAAAGCGTTCACTGAAATCTACCATTGCTGCGTGGATTCCCCGATCGACCGTTTACAGGATCAACTATTGACAGCTGCGCGCCTAGCTCAGGTTCACACATTCGGATGGCCCGTTGGCGTGGTACTGGACCGAGACGAAGTACGCCCTAAACCAACAAACGAGGGGATCGTCGCAGATGTAAAAGCCTCCTGGTTCACAGGCGGCAAAATGTACGATTATTGGATCCTGACTCGAAAAGGTGACTTCTATACCCTGTTTTCGCTTTTCGAGGACGACAAGGAAGAGGGCGTTCTGTATTTCGACACTCAGGTCGTGCGCACTACCGAGGCTCTCTTGCATTGCGGTAATCTTTACCGCGCCCTCGGCGCCGACTCAAAAGCGTCTATCCAGTTGAGGATGAGCTACGGAGGGCTACGGGGGAGGCGTCTTAAAGGAGCCGGGAACCGAAGAATACTTGAAGCAGTGAATGAACACGAGGATGAGGTACAGAGCGAAGTTATGTTCCGACTCGACGAACTCGACGCAACCATAACTAAGCTTGTTATGGACCTTTGCAGCCCGCTTTTCATGTTGTTTGACTTTTTCAACCTACCTCAAAGCGCTTACGAAGGCGTTGTGACCGATTTCCTTGCGGGCCGGGTTACATAAGTCGCCGACATGAGCCGTGCCGGGATACATATCGGCTAACCGCGGGGAGGGGTTCTCGTCCAGCAACAACTTTAAGCAGGTACGGAGAGCATGCGCCGCTCACGGTCGGCGGCAAAGGCTAAACACGCCAGGAGATCGTCGCGGGTCAGGTCAGGGAAATCGGCGAGGATCTCCGCTTCTGACATTCCTGAAGCGAGGTAATCGAGAACATCATAGACAGTGATGCGGAGGCCGCGAATGCACGGCTTGCCTCCCATTTTGTCGGGCTCGATTGTGATGATCTCCCGAGGTTAGCCGACCGGTCGCTCACGCTCGCGGCTCAGTGACGGGCTTTGCAACGCTTGCTAACTTCAGACCGCTCGGCAAGCTTTCCCCGAAGATGCGGCCCATCGCGCGTTCGTCCTGCTCGTCCTCGCCTGACAATATCGCCAGGTGCCGCTCGCTCTTGAGCTTCGAGCGAACGGCATCAAACGTGGCCGCGGAGACGTCGCGGACGGGATCGCCCGTATGCCGGGCCAGCGCCGCCAGGGTTTCTTCCGCGCCCTGGACTTTGAGTAGCGCTTCGATCCATCTCGTCACAACGGCGGGTTGAAGGACCTGATTCGCCGGGCCGTAGAAAAGCTGGCGGGCGCCGAGGCGCGCGAGACACCAGAAATCGTTATCGCGGAAGACCAGTGCTTTGCCGTTGCGGATCAGCGCGTCGCCCAGTTCGGACCGCGTTCCCGCCGGCAGCAGTTCCAGGCTCGATGCCGTGCGCCACATCTCGCGCAGCAGGCTCGAATTGATGCGCTGCGGTTTCTTGTTGCCGCGCGGCAGCAGGATCGGCGAGAGGCGCTGGAAGATGTCGACCTGCTGGTTGCGATTCAGTCCGCCGGCGACGCGGCCCCAGAAGATCCACCAATCGATTTCGTTCTGCGCCTGATTGCCGAACTGTAAGCCGCCCGCGTAGATTCGCCGGGCTTGCTCGATGCGGTATTCATCGCCCGTGAAACCGAATCCGGGGCGCAGGCAGAAACCGCCGAGATTCAGCCAGCGCACTTCATAGGCGGCGCTCTTCTTGCGACCTTCAACCGACGCAAGGAATGCGTCGGCGAACTCGCGCGCGGCGTTGACCGGCCAGGAGTTCCGCCCCAGCGCTAACAGCTGTTCGAGCTTGGCGGGTAGTTCCTCGGGAGTGACGCTTGACCCGGCCGGCGAGAAGACGGCGGTGATCAGCGCTGTCCCGTCTGTCACCGCGGCGTCGCTGACCACCGCCGCAGGCCTGGACGCGACGGAAGCGGCTCCTTTGCGCAACTCAAACTGCAATCGCCAGCGATGATCGCTGATCTTCGATTCGCACCAGGTCTCAAGCGTGCCGACCTCGGTCAGGCGCGCGCCAAGCTTGACCGGTACTTCGCGCTCGCCCTGTTTTCCGAAACGTAGAACGGCTTCGAGCGGAGCGTGCCGATGAAACTCAGCTTCGATGGGAATCAGTTGTCCGGGCGCATCGTCGACGCGCGCGAGCGAACTGTAGAGGGCGAAGCGGACCGGGCGGTTGGCGACGACGTGAAGATCGTCGCGATCGACTTCCAGCGTGGTTCCTTCTTCAGTGCCGCGCGGAACCAGACAGACGGCCGCGTCGGCTCCGATGCCGATGTAGTAGGCGCGCGGCAATCCCCCGCGAACGATGACGCCAGAGCCGGTAGAGCGCACATAGCTGTAATAGGCCGCGCCGCGCGAGACGGCGAGATCGAGATCGCGGTTCTCGAAGATCTCGGGGCGCTTGCCGTACCAGCGCTGGACGGCGTCGGCAACGCGCTCGCGGCAGACTTCGGGGATGAAGAAGCCGCCGTTGAATAGGATCGCGTCGGGAATCTGGCCGGCGCTTTCGAGGAACGCGCCGAGGTGTTTGGTGATGGCGGGGTCGGTCTCATACGGCAGACCGAGTTCGCGGAACAGGCTGCGCTTTTCTTCTTGCGGCAGCGTGCCGCGTTCGGTCAGCGGCAGGAAACCTTCGAGCGCCAGTTCG
>NZ_CAJCHS010000354.1 GCF_903970205.1 Nevskia soli
CGCAATCTAAGGGATCGAGAAGGCTATTTCCTGGCTGATGCCGTCGGCGAGGGCAGATGGTTACTGATCGAGAGCGGCCTTAGCTTCGCGACTCCTTCCGAGTGCTCTGATCACGGCCATTTCATGAGGGAATTGTTCGGACTACAAATTGGGCCGGCTGTTACCCCCCACGATCTGAGCGACCTGTATGTCAGTTATGACTGGCCGATTTGTGGCATGGTTCGGGTCTTTGGCGGAGCGGCACCTATCGAAGCCGACGGTAATGACGTAATTGCCAGAGCCGGAGGCATGCCGATCGCGGTTCGAAAGGAGATTGGGAAGGGCGGAATTATCTACATCGGGACACCGCTCGGACCCCTACTGCCCTCCGGAGATCGCGAGGCGATTGAGTTAGCCCGGGCGTTGGCCGAAGCTAGTTACTAGCTGCGGGACGGACCTGGTCGCGATGCACGGCATCCAGCACTCCGTTCACAAAGTGCACAGACTCCTCGCCCGAGAACCTGCGTGCAAGCTCAAGCGCTTCGTCAATCAATACCGCGGGGGGAGTGTCCGTATTTAGTAACTCATATACTGCCAGCCGGAGTACATTACGGTCGACCGCCGGCATGCGCTCGATCCGCCAGTGCTCGGCGTGCTTCTGAATCAGAGTATCTATTTGCGGAGCGTTGTGGACCGTGCCGCGCACCAGAAACTCCATGAACGGGTCAGCCGGCACGCGGGCCTGATCATCTTCACGCCCAAGCGACACATAGAAGCCTTCGATCGATTCGTTTATCGGATGCTTGCGCTGATCCCATTGGAACAGAATCTGCAGAGCGCGTTCCCGGGCTTTGTGGCGGGACGCCATTTTATCGCGACCCATCTCCTAGTTGACGCAGTAAGTCAGCCATTTCAATCGCAGTCATCGCCGCGTCGAAACCTTTGTTGCCGCTTTTGGCGCCGGAACGGTCTACAGCCTGTTCAACCGTATTGGTTGTAAGTACGCCGAAGGCCACCGGTACGCCGGTTTCAGACGCAATGCGTGCGAGACCGCCGGCCGCTTCACCCGCGACATAGTCGAAGTGCGGTGTGTCACCGCGGATCACCGCACCCAGGCAGATGATCGCGTGATGGCGCTTCTGCGCGGCGATGGCGCGAACCGTCACCGGAAACTCCCACGCGCCCGGAATTCGGACTAATTCGATATCGTCCTCAGAACCGCCGGATCGCTTTAGGGCGTCAAGCGCGCCCGCGATGAGGCGATCCGTAATGAAGCTATTGAAGCGGGACGCGACAATGCAGAAGCGGAGGCCCGAGGCGGAGAGCTTACCTTCGATTACTTTCATCGGCCCGTAAACACCGCGGGGCGTTTCTCCAGAAAAGCGCGCGTACCTTCGCGGCGATCTTCCGTAGCAGCTGAGAATCCGAATGCCATGGCTTCGAATCTAAGTCCCGCTTCAAGGCCGACGTCGTAACCTGTCTCGACGGCCTGTATAGTAAGTGCCACTGCTAAGGGGCCGTTCGCCAGCACCTTCTTCAACCAATCCTTCGCGAACGCGAGTAAGTTGGAACCCTCAACCACATGATTGACTAAGCCGATGCGGTGCGCTTCCGCGGCATCGATCATTTCGCCGCTGATCAAAAGCTCGATCGCTTTCCCGCGCCCGACCAGCCGAGGTAAGCGCTGGGTCGCGCCGTAGCCCGGTACGATACCAAGCTTCACTTCCGGCTGACCCATCTTCGCGTTCGTCGATGCGATGCGCGCGGTACACGCCATGGCCAATTCCATCCCTCCGCCCAAAGCGAATCCATTGATCGCGGCGACGGATGGCTTACGCATCGTCTCCAGCAGGCGAAAGGTCGCCTGCCCCTGTGAAGACAGGATTTCAGCGCGCGGCGGATCGATTTCCGCCAGCTCCCGGATGTCGGCGCCGGCAACAAACGCTTTCTCGCCGCTACCGGTCAGGATCAGTCCTTTAACCTCTGAATTGCTCCCTGCATGTTCGAAAACGGTTCGCAAATCCTGCATGACAGCAGCGTTTAGAGCGTTTAATTTCTCCGGCCGATGGATGGTCACAAGGCCGATTCCTTCATCGATGGAGAACTGTATGTGACTGAAATTCATATGGGATAATCGAATTTCTTCCACCGAGCCCTCATCATACAGCATGGACCGGGAATTCATCCGCAATTTCTCTATCATCGCGCACATCGATCATGGGAAAAGCACGCTCGCCGACCGGCTGCTGGAAACCACGGGCGCGCTTTCGCAGCGCGAGATGATGGAGCAGGTCCTCGATTCGATGGATCTCGAGCGCGAGCGCGGGATTACGATCAAGGCCCACGCGGTCCGGCTGGTCTACAAGGCAGACGATGGCCACGACTACCAGCTCAACCTGATCGATACTCCGGGCCATGTGGATTTTTCGTACGAAGTCTCTCGCAGCCTGCAGGCTTGTGAGGGCGCGCTGTTAGTAGTTGACGCGTCGCAGGGAGTTGAAGCGCAGACGCTGGCGAATACTTACCTGGCCCTGAATCACGACCTTGAGATTATCCCGGTCATCAATAAGATCGACTTACCTTCGGCCGAGCCGGAGCGGATTCGCGAACAGATCGAGCAAGTAATCGGCTTGGATGCCAGCGAAGCGCTGCTGGTAAGCGCGAAGCAGGGAATCGGGATTCATGAGACGCTCGAAGCGATTGTGAAGCGCGTGCCCCCGCCGAAAGGTTCGCCGGATGACCCGCTGCGCGCACTTATCTTCGATTCCTGGTTCGATCCGTATCGCGGAGTGATTATCTTGATGCGTGTGGTCGATGGCCGCATCCGTCTGGGGCAGAAGATCCGCTTGTGGGCCGAAGGGCAGGTCTTCGAAGTGGAAGGCCTGGGATACCAATCGCCGAAAGCGATTCCGGCGCAGCAGCTTTCAGCCGGCGAAGTCGGATATCTGTTCGCGAATATCAAGACGGTTTCGGATGCGCAGATCGGCGATACAATTACCGACCAGGAAACTCCCGCCGCGGAGCCGCTACCCGGCTTCGAACTTATCAAGCCGATGGTCTTCGCGGGTCTGTATCCGGTGGAATCGCACGAGCACACGCTGCTTCGCGACGCTCTGGAGAAACTCCGCTTGAACGACAGCGCATTCAGCTTCGAGCCGGAGAATTCAGTAGCTCTGGGCTTCGGTTTCCGCTGCGGATTTCTGGGATTACTGCACCTGGACATCGTCCAGGAGCGGCTCGAGCGCGAGTTCAAGATCGACCTGATCACGACCGCGCCCGGCGTCCGTTACCGAGTAACTACGACTAAGGGCGATGTAATCGAGATCGATAACCCGACGCGCTTTCCCGATCCGTCGAACATCAAGCAGATCGAAGAGCCGATTATCGATGCCAGCGTGATTACTCGGGAAGAGTATCTTGGCGGGATACTGGCGCTGCTCGAAGAGAAGCGCGGCGTGCAGAAGAAGTTCGAGTATATTGGCGCGGGCCGCGTTTTGTTGCTCTATGAGATGCCCCTGAATGAGATCGTGCTGGACTTCTATGACCGGCTGAAATCTGTTTCGCGGGGGTATGCTTCGCTGGACTACCACTTAGCCGGATTCCGGGTATCGCCGATGGTACGCCTCGATGTCTTAATCGCCGGCGAGCCGGTGGATGCGCTTTCGATCATCGTACATAAAGACTTCGCGTACGATCGCGGCAAGATGCTGATCGAGCGCATGCGCAAGCTGATTCCCCGGCAGATGTTTGAAGTCGCGCTGCAAGCGGCGATTGGTAATAAGATCGTGGCGCGCGAGACGATCCCCGCCATGCGTAAGAACGTGCTGGCTAAGTGCTATGGCGGCGACATCTCACGCAAACGAAAGTTACTCGAAAAGCAGAAGGAAGGCAAGAAGCGCATGAAGCGCGTGGGTTCGGTGGATATTCCGCAGGAAGCTTTCCTGGCGGTCTTGAAAGTTAGCGACTCCGGAAACGACGATTAGTTCTTTGGACGAGGTTTTTCTGCGCTGTCGCCGAAGTCTATCGCTGTCTCTGTGCTGAACTTGTGGAAGTCGCGATACTCCACGTCATCGCGCGTTTCGAATTGACCCACCCGGATGTAAGCAATGGAGCGCACGGGAAGTAGATAGCGTTCATTGCCGATGTGTACTTCGCCGTAATCCAGGACATCTCCGGCCGCGCTAATCGGCGAATCTCCCGTTAGCCCGGTGGCGTATATAACGATCCGCCGGACTGCGCCGGTTTGGGGGTCGATAAACACGGTTCCGCGGTGCCCAATCGGAAAGACCTCGTCAGCTTTGCTGCCGTCCGGCTGGGCAACCTTGCGGCAGCAAAGCGTAAAATGCGAATACTCTTGAGGCGCCCGGTAGTTGAACACCGCCATGCGCGTACCATTGACTAATTGCCAACGATCCCAGGTAAAGCTTGACGCGCTGTGCGGTTCGAAAACGGCCGCCATCATTCCACCAAATTCACCCTCGGAGATTTCGCCATCTGCGCGATGCTTTCCGCCCCTATCGGGCGATATTGGCGCGTGGCCACGAGTGGAGGAGTGTGCCGCTTCGGTCGTGTATTGGCCGGCCTTATGCCATTGGCCGTCCACGACTTCTTTGTAGTTACGGTACTTATGCAACGCTTTAGTGGCAACGAAGTTCGGTAAGTGGGTAAGATACTCCTGGGCGTAAAGCCGGGCGGCGTTGAGCATCTTGCTTTTCGCGTCATCGGAAGGCAGCGGAGTGATCGAAATCGGCGGCTCGGCCGGGAGCGGAAGCCGGGCCGATTGCGTGAGAAGCGCGCCCAAAGCGCGGGCTGTATCCGGACCCACGCCCACTTCGACGAGTAAGAGAACCGTTTCCGGCATCAGCCGCTCGGTAAGTTGGACGGACTGGATCGACTTGGCGATGCGCTCGTCGTTCCGATCGATCGCTAGGTCGGACGTGACCATGTCAACCAGACCGCTAACAGTAAGGCTCGTGCGCGCAAACAAAGGGATTGCAACGCAAATGCCGATTGCGAGCCAGGCGCGCTTCATGTAGCCTCAGCTCACTGTTGTATCACTCCGCGGCTTGCAGCGGTTGGGGAACACCCGAATCTACTCTTCATCGCCGATAATTACCTTCAAATCGTTCGACTGCTGATCACCTTCGGCGAGCGATACGGCGACACCTTGTTTCTCGATGTTCTTCAGATAGTCAGGATCCTCCCAGATCCCGCGCTCGACATTCTGAAACGCGAATAAGCTGTAGCTCCCGGGAGTGACGCCCGTGATCTTATAGTGACCATACTGATCGAGGGTCGCCGTCTTGTACAACTCGTGGCTGGACCGATTGGGAGTATCGGGAATCAAGACAACCGTGCCGTTGGT
>NZ_CAJCHS010000355.1 GCF_903970205.1 Nevskia soli
CGAGCGGAGTGAAGATATCGCTCATCAGGTGCTGCGCGACGAATCGCGCGTGGACCAGATGGAGATTCAGATTGACGATCTGGCGACGAAGTTGATCGCGACGCAGCAGCCGGTGGCTCGGGACATGCGTTTTATCGTATCGGCGATTAAGATCAACACGGAACTGGAGCGCATGGGCGACCTGGCGGCGAACATCACGGAGCGCTCGCTTGCGGTGATGAACTTACCCGCACTCGATGGGCCTGTTTACGCCGATATCAACGATCTGGCGACGCTGGTGGAGCATATGGTACTGGCCGTACTCGATTCCTTCGTGAAGCAGGACTACGAAGCGGCGCGCGGGTTGGTAGCATCCGACGACATGGTCGATAAGCTGCGCGCGAAAATCGGCAAAGAGTTAGTCGTGCAGATGCAGCAGAACCCGGAACTGATTCCCCGCTTATTGAACGTGATCTTTAACGCGCGCAGCCTGGAACGCATCGCCGACCACGCCACCAATATCGCCGAAGAAGTGATCTTTCTTATCAACGGCAGCGACGTGCGGCATCGGTTCGGAGCTGAGCGCGATATACAGGCGCCGCGAGTCGCGAGTTAGTTAAGCAGCCCGTGGTGAAAGTCCGAAAGACCGCTTGCTCACGCGCGCGGCTCAGTAGATTCAGTTCGTTACAGAGCCGCGACCGTGAGGGAGCCGGTTTTGACACAGGCCGCTGATTAGCGGAACTCTTCCTGAAGCGCGTTCAGCATTTCCGCGCCGGGACATAGCTTCGACCACGGAACACTAGTAAGCGCCTTAGCCGGTGTGTTGTTCATTTCGTGAATGTTCGGAGTCGCTTCGTCCACATAGAGCAGCCCGGTGACGATCCTTCCGTCGGCTGCATTCTCCTGCAGGAACTTTGCGACAGCCAGCCGGTCGGACGGATTGTAGTCGGCCGGAACCGCGGAGAACCGGACGACGCTTCCATCGTGCAGCGTAACCGCCGTCTCCCCTCGGGGTGAAATCTCGGTCAGAATCTCGGTAGCCGGGGGAACATAGTCGGTCTCCGTCGCGCGGATTCGATGCTGGCGTGTGTAGAGATAACTCTTGGTCGATCCCGTGTGGTCGTTGAACGTGACACAGGGCGAGACAACGTCGATGATCGCAAAGCCGCGATGAGCGACGGCCGCCTTCAGGATCGGAACCAGTTGTTCCTTATCGCCGGAGAAGCCGCGCGCCAGGAACGTCGCGCCCAGGCTGAGGCCGAGTTGGATCGGATCGATCGGCGCCATCCGATTCGCTTCGCCCTTCTTGCTCTTGGTCCCGACATCAGCCGATGCGGAGAATTGGCCCTTCGTTAATCCATAGACGCCGTTGTTCTCGATGATGTACACCATCCGCACATTGCGCCGGATCGCGTGACAGAGGTGGCCGAGACCGATCGACAACGAATCGCCATCACCCGACACGCCGATATAGAGCAGTTCACGATTCGCAGCATTCGCGCCCGTGGCGATAGGCGGCATGCGTCCATGCGCGGAGTTGAAGCCGTGCGCGCCGGTAACGAAGTAGGCCGGCGTCTTCGACGAACAACCGATCCCGCTCATTTTCGCCAGCTTGTGCGGCTCGACCGAAAGCTCCCAAAGCGCGCGCACGATGGCGGCCGTAACGGAATCATGGCCGCAGCCCGCGCACAGCGTCGACATGCTGCCTTCGTAATCGCGGAGGGTGAGCCCGAGTTCGTTGCGTTGCGCGCTGGGATGAAGAACGGCTGGTTTGGCGATCGAGGGCATTACTTTCCCTTCCTTATGGAGACGGGCTGCGGCACGCGGGTAAGCTGGCGCGTGATTTCGTCCACAACCGTGCGCGCGCTCAACGGAAAGCCGCCGTACACCAGAACGGATTGAAGCTTCTCCTTGGGCGCCGCTGTTTCCAGAATGAGCATCGATTTCAGCTGCGAATCGCGATTTTGCTCAACCACGAAACAGAATTCGTGATCGGCGATGAACTGTTCCACCTCGCGTCCGAAAGGAAACGCGCGGATGCGCATGAAGTCCGCGAAGATCCCGTTCGCGGCAAGGTTCTCCACCGCTTCGCGGACCGCCGCGTCGCAGCCGCCCACGGTGATCACGCCGAATTCCGCGTTACGGCGTTCCTCGATCAGCGCGGGAGGAACCGCCGAAGCCGCCGCGCGATGTTTCAGCAGCAGCCGGTCCATCACCTCTTGATATTCATCCGGGATCTCCGTGTATAGACCGAACTTGTTGTGGCCGGACCCGCGCGTGAAGTAGGCGCCTTTCGGATGCACTCCCGGCAGCGTCCGCGGCGCGATCTGCGTCCCGTTCTCACCAAGAAAGCGGTGGAATTGCGGCAGCGCTTCGATCTCGTCGTGCGTGAGGACGCGGCCGCGATCCGGGCGATACGAATCATCCCAGTCGAGCTTCGGAACCACCCAGTCGTTCATCCCGATGTCGAGGTCCGACACGATAAAAACCGGAGTCTGGAAGCGATCGGCGAGGTCGAACGACTTCACCGCGAAATCGAAGCATTCGGCGGGATTGCCCGGCAGCAGCAGAATGTGTTTGGTATCGCCATGCGAGGCGTAGGCGCACTCGAGCAGATCGGATTGCTGCGTGCGCGTCGGCATGCCCGTCGATGGCCCTACGCGCTGCACGTCGACGACGACTACGGGAATCTCCGCGTAATAAGCGAGGCCCAGCAGCTCATTCATCAGCGAGATGCCGGGACCGGCGGTCGACGTAAACGCGCGTGCGCCATTCCACATCGCGCCGATCACCATGCCGATCGCCGCCAGCTCATCCTCAGCTTGCAGAATGATGTAATTGTTCTCGCCGGTTTCCGGATCTTTGCGGTACTTCTCGCACAGGTTCTTGAAGCCATCCATCACCGATGTCGCCGGCGTGATGGGATACCACGCGGCCACGGTAACGCCGGCGTAGAGGCACCCGAGCGCGATCGCCGTATTCCCGTCAATCAGGATCTTGTCCGCGTTCGCGTTCATGGGCGACAAGCGAAACGGGAGCGGGCACGCGAAATGTTCTTTGGCGTAATCGTAGCCCAGGCGCAGGGCGCGCGTGTTCGATGCCAGCAGCGCAGGCTTGCGGCTGAAGCTTTCTTTGATCAGCGCTTCCACGATCGCCATGTCGATTTCGAGCAGCGCCACCATCGCGCCCGCGTACGCGATGTTCTTCATCAGCGTCCGTTCGCGCGGCTCGGCAAACGACTCGATGCACATGCGCGCCAGCGGCACGCCAATCAGATGGATATCTTCGCGAAGTAGATGATCATCCAGCGGCCAGCTCGAATCGTAAAGGACGTAGCCGCCCGAGCGCACTTCCTTCAGATCGCGATCGTAAGTCTGCGCGTTCATCGCCACCATCAGATCGTAATCGAGCGCGCGCGAGACATGGCCGTCGCCGTTGACGCGAATCTCATACCACGTGGGGAGGCCCTGAATGTTCGACGGAAACAGGTTCTTGCCGGATACGGGAATGCCCATCCGGAAGATGGCCTGCATGATCAAACCGTTGGCGCTGGCCGATCCTGTTCCATTTACATTCGCGAGCTTGACGGCGAAATCGTTTATGCGGGGACTAACGCGGTATTCCACTCTTGGGTTCCTGCCAGGGAGATAAGGATTTCAAACTTTTGCATGTCCCACGCGGCCGTGGGGCAACGCTCGGCGCACAGGCCGCAATGCACGCAGACATCTTCGTCTTTCACCATAATGCGTCCGGTTTGCGGCAGCGGCGCCGACGCGTAAATGGCCTGCTCCAGGTTGAGCGCGGGCGCAGAAAGCCGGGTGCGCAGTTCCGCCTCGTCGCCGTTCGCGGTGATGGTGAGGCATTGCGTGGGGCAGATATCGATGCAGGCGTCGCACTCGATACAGCGCTTCGGCGTAAACTCTGTTTCGATGTCGCAGTTCAGGCAGCGCTGCACTTCGCGCGCGGTTTGTTCCGGCGAAAAGCCGAGTTCGACTTCGACATTCAGCTCGCGGAAGCGCTCTACCAGATCGACATGCTTCATCTTCTGGCGCGGCGCGGGGTTGAAGTCGTTGTGATAGCTCCACTCGCTGATGCCCATCTTCTGGCTGATCAGATTCATGCCGTTAGGGGGACGGTCGGTAACCGGGATGCCCTCGCAGAAGTTGTGGATCGAGATCGCGGCCTGATGCGCCTGCTCGACGGCCCAGATGATGTTCTTGGGACCGAGCGCCGCGTCGCCGCCGAAGAATACGTTGGGCAGCGACGATTGCAGCGTCGTCGGGTCCAGAACCGGCATGTCCCACTTGTCGAACTCGATGCCCAGATCGCGCTCGATCCAGGGGAACGCGTTCTCCTGACCGATGGCGAGGATCACGTCGTCGCACGGGAAGAAAACGGTTTCGAGAGTCTGGGATTTTTTGGCCTGGACGTCCCAGCTCAGGCGCTCGAAATCCATTCCGACCAGGCGGCCGTTCTCGAGCACGAAGCGCTTGGGCGCGAAATTGATAAGGATGTCGACGCCTTCTTCTTCCGCGTCTTCCAGTTCCCACGGAGAGGCTTTAAAGAAGTCGCGCGGCCGGCGGGCCATCACCTTGATGTCTTTTCCGCCGAGGCGGCGTGAGGTCCGGCAGCAATCCATGGCCGTGTTGCCAACGCCGATGATCAGCACGCGTTCGCCGATCGAATCGATGTGTCCGAAGGCAACCGATTCGAGCCAGTCAATCCCTATATGAATCCGATCGGTGTCGTAGCGGCCGGGTATTTCCAGATTCTTGCCACGCGGCGCCCCGGTGCCAACGAAGACCGCGTCATAGCCTTCTTGTAGCAAGCCGCGCAGGCTCGGAACCGGCGTGTTGTAGCGGACATCGACACCCATGTCGATGATCACGCCGCATTCTTCGTCGATGATGCTGCCGGGCAGCCGGAATGCCGGAATGTTGGACCGCATCAGGCCGCCGGGCTTGGCGGACTTCTCGAACATGGTGATCCGGTAGCCGAGCGGCATCAGATCGTTCGCAACCGCGAGCGAGGCCGGACCGGCTCCGACGCACGCGATGTGCTTGCCGTTCTTGCGCGCCGGGATCGGCGGAAGCAGATGGCCATACTCGCCCTTGAGATCGGCCGCAACGCGTTTCAAGCGGCAGATGGCGACCGGGCTGGTGTCGACACGCGCCCGGCGGCACACCGGTTCGCACGGCCGATCGCAGGTGCGCCCCAGAATCGCGGGGAACACATTCGACTTGCGGTTGAGCATGTACGATTCGGTGTAGCGCCCTTGCGCGATGAGCCGGATGTACTCGGGGACATTGGTGTGCGCGGGGCAGCCCCACTGGCAATCGACTACTTTGTGGTAATAATTCGGGTCCTGGACGTCGGTTGGTTTCACGGGATCGGGTTCGGCTACGGGGAACCGGGGGAACTTCCTGCTTTAGTGCTTATCCCTTGATTGTATGCGGATGGGGGATTCGGAGCAAGCGGGTGATCCGAACGAGCACCTTTACTTGCGGGATGGAACGCGTTTCCCGCGCGGCTTTCTTGCCGTCTCAGCGACTCCTTCACCGATTCCAGACAGGAGGACGGGCTTACGGCCGGAGAACTCAGCCACCAGTGAAAGGCGCCCGCCCATCGCTTCGACCGTCTTGCGCAAAGTCGAAATCATCAGATCGGCACGTTTTTCGAGCTTGGAAACTCCGTCCTGACCGATACCCAGTTCGCGAGCCATGCGAACCTGGGTCAATTTCCGGGCGCGGCGGAGCTCGCTTAAAGTCATCTCCTCTGCAATCAGCTGGGCGGCGCGCTCCGCCACCTGTTTGCGACGGGCTGGGCTTAACTCTTTCCGTATGCGTTCAAGATGGGTCATCATTTTTGCGTGCCTTCCTTCCTTTTCGACTTTGCTAAATGACCGTCAAACCTATGGTCCGCTTTGTCTATCAGTTGCCGGTAAAATCGCGTTTCACTGACGCCCGATTTGTCGCCTGCGATCAGAAGAATGGCCTTTCGCGTCGGGTCAAACGCGAAGGCCACACGCCAGACGCCGCCGGCGGCGTCGAACCGGAGCTCCTTCATGTTCGCGTGGCGGGAACCGTTGAGAGTGTCTGCACGAGGTCTGCCCAGCT
>NZ_CAJCHS010000356.1 GCF_903970205.1 Nevskia soli
CCGATCGGGATGCGCACCATCGATCCGCGATCCACGGCCGACGCTTTGATTTGATTCGGCGCTTCGAAATGCGGATCTAGCCGCCGGTACGCATTCACGCTCGCGTTCAACAGCAGGCAGAGGTCGTTGCCATGGTTCAGAATGCGATCGACGAAATCCCACGCAAACTGGCTGATCTTCTCTTCGCCATTCGGGTCCCAGAACAGATTCTTGCCGTCCTTCGTCACCGACACATTGGTATGCATGCCGTTGCCGTTGACGCCGACGACGGGCTTGGGAAGGAAACATGCCGTCATACCCAGCTTCGTCGCGACCTGGCGGCACACCAGCTTGTAGAGCTGGATATTGTCCGCCGCGGCAACCGCTTCCGCATAGCTGTAATTGATCTCGAACTGCGAGGGCGCGACCTCGGGGTGATCCTTCTCATTCTGGAAACCCATGGCGCGCTGCACTTCCGCCGCCTGATCGATAAACAGGCGTAGCGGATCGCCCGGCAGCGAGTGATAGTAACCGCCGGTATTCACGTAATCGAACCGGCCTCGTTCGGCAAAACGCCGCTCGGCGTCGGCGCCCTGAAACACAAACCCCTCGATCTCGTTCGCCGCGTTGAGCGTGTAGCCCTTCGTCTCGTGGAGTTTCTCGGCGTAGAGCTTCAGAATGCCGCGGATGTCGGCGGCATACGGCGAACCGTCCTTATCGATCACGTTGCCGAACGTCAACACTTTGCCGGGACCGAAAACGTCCGACGGCGCCCAGTAAAACGCAGCCCAATCGAGCCCGAGCCGAAGATCGCTTTCGCGCTGGGCGGTGAAGCCGCGAATGGACGATCCGTCGAAGGTGAGGTTGTCCCAGCTGTTGACCAGAAACTTCTTGTCGTAATCGAGCATGTGCAGCCGGCCCTCAAGGTCGCTGAACAGCACGGTGACGGCTTTGATTCGTTTCTCATCGGTAAGGTACTTGAGCCGCTTCTCTTGCAGCTTGCCCGCGTCTACACGATTCGCGCGCTCTTTCTTCGCTTCTAAGTTGAGGTCTTCGAGTTCCGCGTACGAGAGGCTAAGAAAATCTTGGAGGTTTGTCATGGGGTCGATCAACCTATGATAATCGCCCCGTTTTCGCCGCCCATCCAAGCCCAAATATTATCTATTGGCCCAATTGAAAATTTGTTTTGAGGGCGCGAAGCTCAGCCTTGTCAAGAGCGCCGCGCCGCACAACATGAGCGCCAGCGCGATCCATTGCTCGAGCGAGAGCCCAAGACCGAGCGGGTTCGAGGAGTCATGCTCGCGGTAGAACTCGATTACGAAGCGCGCGGCTCCATAGAGAAGCAGATAGAGCCCGAGCACCTGGCCGTCGCGATGCCGCCGCGCGATGAACCATAGCAGTATCGCGCAGATGATCCATTCCGCGAAGGCCTCATAGAGCTGGGTCGGGTGCAAGGGAACGCCGAGACGATCCGGCGAAATCACCGCGTCCGGATTGGTGAAGACAACCGCCCAGGGAAGATGTGTCGGACGACCCCAGCAACAGCCGGCGGCAAAACACCCGAGCCGCCCTATGCCGTGGCCCAAAGCTACGCCGGGAGCGAACTGGTCGGCCGTCGAGAGAAACGGAAGGCGATGGCGCCGCATGTACCAGAACGCCGCGCCCAGAGCCGCGATCAAGCCGCCGTAAAAAATGCCCGCGGATTGAAGGGTTGCGAGCGTGAAGATCTCACCGGGATGGGCGCGATAATCCGGGCTCATCACAATCATGGCGACCTTGGCGCCGACGATCCCCCCCAGCGCGCAGAAAACGCCGAGGTTGAGCACGGTTTCCGACGAGATGCCGGAACGCGCGGCGAGCCGTGTAGTCAGCCAGAGGCCGGCGAGGAATCCGAGCGCGACCAGCAGGCCATAGGTGGGCATCGAGAACGCGCCGATGTGAAACAGATGGGGAAACATTCTAGGCGTGCGCCTTTGCCGGAGAACTGCGCCGCAACATCCCGAACAGTAGCAGACAAGCGCCCACGGTGATGGCCGAGTCAGCCATGTTGAAGGTGTACCAGTGATAGCTGCCGCTGTAGAAGTCGAGGAAATCGGTGACGGCGCCGGCGCGGATGCGATCGAAGATATTGCCCGCGGCGCCGCCGATGATCAATCCGATGGCCAGATCGGACATCAGGTCGGCCGTGCGGTTCCGCCAAAGGAGCCACGCGAGCAGCAGCAGCGCGCTCAATGAAAACGCAATCATGACGATGGCCCGCGTCTGAGAAGCGGCGCCATCGAAAAAGCCGAAGGCCACGCCGCGATTGTGGGTGCGCACGATATCAAAAAAGCCGGGGATCACCGGATGCACCTGCATAGGAGAAAGATGCGTCTCCACCAGATACTTCGACCAGCGGTCCAGACCAAACGCCAGCAGTGCAACCAAGCCGATGCGCATGACTAGTTCGCGTTGCGATCGCGCTCGATCTCCTCGACGGCTTCCGCGCAAGAGGTGCAGATCGTCGGCCACGCGCGGTTCGCGCCGACATCCGGCAGATATTTCCAGCAGCGTTCGCACTTCTGCCCCGCCGCGCGTTCGACCTTCACTTCCAGGCCGCCCGGATTGCCGTTGCGCAGCGACACCTGCGACACGATGAACAGCCCAGGCAACTCGGCCCGATACTCTTCGAGCAGCGGCGCCAGTTCCGCGTCCGCCGTAAGATGTACATGCGCTTCGAGCGGAGCGCCGATGGTCTTGTCTTGCCTTGCGCCTTCCAGCGTCTTCAACACATCGCCACGGACTTCGATGAGCGCGTTCCAGTGCTCGGCATGCGCGCGCTGCTCGCCGGTGATCCCCGCTGT
>NZ_CAJCHS010000357.1 GCF_903970205.1 Nevskia soli
AACAACCAGGCCGGCGTGGAGGCGCCCCTTTCACAGGAGATGGCGTTTACGGAGCAGTACATTGCAATCGAGAAAACCCGGCTGGGGGACCGGTTGGAAGTGAACTTAGACATATGCCCAGACACGCTCGATGCCATGGTACCGGGCATGTTACTTCAGCCGCTGGTCGAGAATGCGGTGCGCCATGGAGTGGCATGTGTTGCGGAAGGTGGGAAGGTCGACATAGAGAGCGAGCTGCACGAAGGGCGGCTGCGACTTATCGTCAGGAATTCGGGATGCCAAGGCCCCGGTAAGCACGGGGAAGGCGAGAATGGGATCGGCAAACGCAACATCTCCGAACGGTTGCAGACCCTGTACGGGGACGATCATCAGTTTTGGCTGGAGTGGCCGGAACGCGGCGGCTGTATCGTTACTGTGGAGCTACCTATCCGAAAGGTTGGCCGGCAAGAGGTAGCGGCGTGCTAGCGCTTATTGTGGATGACGAGCCGCTGGCGCGGCGCGGGGTCGTTCTCAGGCTACGGAAGTTCAAGGATGTCGAGATCGCCGGACAATGCGGCGATGGGGTAACGGCGGTCGAGAAGATACTCGACCTTTCGCCCGACTTAGTCTTCCTGGATGTGCAGATGCCGGGAATGGATGGTTTCGAGGTTTTGCGCGCGGTACCAAGGGAGAAGCTGCCGAACGTAATCTTCTTGACCGCGTATGAACAGCACGCACTGCGCGCCTTTGAGGTACACGCGCTGGATTACCTTCTGAAGCCGGTGGACGATGAGCGCTTCGCGGCCGCTATCGGCCGGGCGCGAAAGCTGGCCGATGCATCGTTGAAGACGAAGATGGCCGAACGCGTCTTGCAGATGCTCGATCAGACGCAAGAGAAATTTATCTCCCGTTTCACAGTGCAAACCGGGCCCCGCATACAGATTGTTCAGGCGGACGATGTGGAATGGATTGGGGCTGCGGGGGATTATGCGGAGTTGCACGCGCACGGCCGCGCATACCTGCTGCGCGAGACGATGGCTTCGCTGGAGCAGCGGCTCAACCCGTCGAATTTTCTGCGTATCCATCGTTCCCGAATCGTGCAGGCGGGGAATATCGTGGAGTTGCGCTCCATCGAGAACCGGGAATTCATTGTCAGGCTTTCCGATGGGTCCGAACACCGATCGAGCCGCACTCACGCGAACCGGTTAGAACGCTGGTTGTCGTCGGGAGGGCAATGAGGCGTGAGCCTGAGTACCGCTCGGTCGCTTTCGCGGCTCGGAAGGGAATGCGTGTGGGCGGCGTAATCGGCAGACCGCGGACGCGATGGCGCGGCGCATCCGTCGAAGATGCAATAATGAACGCTCTAAGCGGTTCTCAATTTGGATCTAACATCAGATTCACACGGGCGCGCCGCTTGCACGGCTCTGCTCTACATTGCCTTGGCATTCTGTCTGCTGAATCAAGGCGCGCCGGCGCAGACCGGCGGCTGCCCCCCTCGGATCTCGAGCGACGGCGTTATCCGCAATCCAACGAGTCTATCGAGCGCCAATGGCGTCCTCCGCGCAGCTTTCACGCTTCGCAGCCAGAAGATGCATGAGCTGGCGCTGCACGAGTGCTACGTTTATCAATCCGCCTCGGGGCCCGTGGAAGCGCCCACGGTGCGTGTCAATCCCGGCGACCGGCTCGAGTTGGACCTGACCAATCGCCTGACTTACGTTCCGCCGGGCGCTCCCCGCCTCGTCGCCGGGCACAGTCATGAGGAAGAGATGCCACCGGACGCGTGCTCCGGCGGCGCGATGTCGGCCACTTCCACGAACCTTCATTTTCACGGGCTGGGCGCTCCGCCGAAGTGCCATCAGGACGACGTGCTCACTACAAGCATTGCGAACACGGCGCCGCCGTTCGAGTATCGCTTCGAAATTCCGCGCAGCGCGTCGCCCGGCCTGTACTGGTATCACCCGCACGTGCACGGCTTCTCGACGCTACAGGTGAACGGCGGCGCGGCCGGCGCCATGATCGTAAGCGGCATGGAGAAAGTTAAGCCGGAAGTCGCCGGACTTCCCGAGCGGGTTCTCGTCATCCGCCAGGAATTCAAAGACGCCGATTCCTGGCTGCCCGGACCCAACCGGCTTACGGTCAACTTCCAGCCTGCCATTTATCCGCGACGGCGTTCGCCGGTAATCCAAATGAAACCCCGCGCGAAAGAATTCTGGCGCGTCGCCAACGCCGCTTCACAAGCCTTTTTGGCACTCGAGCTCGTCTATGATGGCGTTCCGCAAAACGTGACGCTAATTGCGCTTGACGGCTTTCCGGTGGAGTCCAGCGTGCAACTAAGCAAGATCGAATTGCCTCCCGGGGGCCGAGCGGAATTCATCGTTGCCGGACCGGCGGAAGGTCAAGTAGCTTCCTTCCGGCAAGAGGGTTTCGATACCGGCCAGATCGGTCCCGTGAATCCGCCGCAGGAATTGGCCAGGCTCGTTGCGGCTTCGAATGCCACTGTACCTCCGGCGGCGCCTCCCGGGACCGCGCTGCCATTCAAACGGCCGGCTAACGGCCGCGTGAGCGCGCGCCGCAGCTTCTATTTCGCGGAAGCAGCCAATGGCACTAACGGTCCCACGCGCTTCTTCCTGGCGGTCGAAGGCGCCACGCCCACTGTCTTCGATCCCGCGGCGCCGCCGGCAGTGATCACCAAGGTAGGCGCCGTAGAAGATTGGACCATCGCCAATCATGCCGGCGAGGTCCACACCTTCCACATTCACCAGATTCACTTTCTGTTTCTGGAGGTGAACGGCAAGACGTTGCCGCGTCCCGAATGGAGAGACACCATTATTGTGCCGGCTTGGGGTGGCGCCGGTCCGTATCCCACGGTGAAATTGCGTCTGGATTTTCGCGATCCGGGCATTGTCGGCGTGTTCCCATTTCACTGCCACATTCTGGATCATGAAGACGCGGGAATGATGGCAACGGTCCAAGTGAATCCGAACTAGCATGTGACAGTTTAGTCATACGAGGCGCGCGTTAGTCATACGCCATACGCGCCATTCACAACCTAGAGGACTGTGAAGGAATGTCCTTGACAGCGCAGGGGGGTTTTCTGCTAACTTACCTGCTGGACAGCTGCTTATATCGGAAGCGGCGATCGCCCGTAGACCAAGGAATAATAGTGGACAAAAAGAACTCTCCTGGCGCGCAGCGAGATCTTCGCAAGCGCGCTCTTCTTCGCAGCAGTGCTTTCCTGCAATCCCGCAGACGGTTTCTGGAGCAACTGGGAGGCGTGGGTCTGGCCGCCGTGGCGGCTCCTCTGATAGGCAAAAATCCCAAGGCCAAAGTAAAAGAACGCGGCCTTGGCATTTCGCAAGTGCAACACATCTTCGTGTTGTGCCAGGAGAATCACTCCTTCGATCATTACTTCGGCAGCTACTCCGGCCTACCCAGCGGTTACGGCATACCCGCCGGTTATACCAGCGGCGGCAAGGCGCCTTTTCATTTCACAACGCTGACTGACAACAACACCGATCCCAATCACGACTGGGACGCCATCCACACCGGGTACGCCAACGGCGCGATGAACGGGTGGTATGCGGCGAACGGCGAGAACGCGCTCGGATATTACGAAGCCTCCGATCTCGCCTACTACTACTCGCTCCTCCCGAAATACACATTGTGCGCGAATTATTTCTGCGGGATGCTGAGCGACACTCAGCCTAACCGCATGATCCTTTACTCCGGTACCAGCGGAGGCAATTGCTGCGATTGCATAGAAACCAACGGTACACTGGATTCCTCGACTTACCCGTGCATTTTGGATCTTCTTACCCAGTACGGCGTGACTTTCTCGAATTATAACTTCGGGGTCCCGGATAACTACTCTTACCTGGCGTTGTGGTCGAATTGGGCCACCGGCGGTTCGAACAACGAGCTAAACAAAACGCAAGCCCAGTTCACTACCGATTGCACCAATAACACGCTTGCCAACGTTGTATTCATCACCAACGAATCTCCGAACGATGAGCATCCACCCGAAGATATTCAAACCGGCGAAGGGCAGATGCAGCAGATCATCCAGGCGATACAAGCTTCTCCGGCTTGGGATAGCAGCGTCATTCTGCTGACCTATGACGAAGGGGGCGGCTTCTTCGATCACGTCCCTCCGCAGCAGTTGGATGCTTACGGCCCCGGTGTGCGCGTGCCCATGCTGATCGTCTCGCCGTTTGCCAAGGTCGGATACATCGACACGGTCTTCCAGTGTCACGGTTCGGTATTGAAGTTCATCGAGGCTGTGTACGGCTTGCCCACGCTGGCTTCCATCAACTCTTCGTTCAACACAAGCACTCCCACCACCAACAACTCCACCGACGGCGCGCCCTTCCCGCCGCGCGATGGCAATCCGGCTACCGGTAACTTGACGCAGTGTTTCAATTTCACCAGCTCTCCGGCCTTCGCGCTTTCCGCCAGTCCCACGTCTGTTTCCGTAGCCGACGGACACAGCGGGACCTCCACCATCACTTCTTCGGTTTCCGGGGGTTTTGACGACGCTGTCGCACTCTCCGCTAGCGGCCTGCCTACAGGCGTTACGGCGGCCTTTAGCCCTACCAGCATTGCCGCGCCTGGATCCGGCACTTCGACATTGACGCTCGATGTCGGAAGTACTGCTGCCCCGGGGACTTACACCGTCACCGTAACGGGAACGGGAGGCGGGGTGACGGAAACCACGGCGGTTTCTCTCACGATCACCAGCAGCACCGGCAGTCTTACTCTGACCGCGGGCCCCAGTTCACTGTCGGTAAACCAGGGAAGCAGCGGGACTTCTACAATCACGTCGAGCATTCCCACCGGATTCGACAGTGCTGTCACCCTTTCGGCTACCGGGATGCCCACCGGCGTGACTGCCGCGTTCAGCCCAACCAGTATTGCCGCGCCCGGATCGGGCTCATCCACCCTGACCTTGACTGTCAGCAGCAGCGCGGCGACCGGCAGTTACACGATAACCGTCACCGGCAAGGGGGGCGGCGACACGGCCACGACGACCGTCACATTAACGGTTGTGGGCGCCGCGCCGGGCTTCACTCTAACGGCGAACCCCGCTGCCGTCACCGTGCAAGAGGGAGCCAACGGAACGTCTACGATCACCGCTACTCCTTCCGGTGGATTCGACGGCTCGATCACTCTTTCGGCCAGCGGTTTGCCTTCCGGAGTAACCGGCAGCTTCAATCCCTCAAGTATTCCCGCGCCGGGCTCAGGCTCGTCTACCTTGACCCTAACTGTGAGTAGCAGCGCTGCCGCGGGGACCTATACTGTCAACGTGATTGGCACCGGCACAGGGGGCGTGGTGGCGAACACTTCGGTAGCTCTTACCGTCACCGGCGCCTCGTCAAATCTGGTTCAGAATGGCAGCTTCCAGACCGGGAGTTTCACTGATTGGACCGTTGGCGGGCCGGTGAAACCCACCATCACGACGGCCGAGACCTACTCCAGCAGCTATAGTGCGCTGCTCGGCCAGACCAAGACGCCTGAGGTGGATGGAACCAGCTACATCTACCAAACCATTAGCATTCCGAGTACGGCCAAAGCCGCCACGCTTACTTTCTGGTATTGGCCGGGAAGTGACGATAGCATCGAATACGCTTACCAGGAATGCCTGATCCAGAGCAGCTCAGGCTCTACCGATGCCACTGTTATGAAGGTGTGCAGCAACGCAAAGGCCTGGACTCAGGTCACCTATAACCTGAGCAGCTACATTGGCAAGACCATTCGCCTGTACTTTGGCGTGCATGGCAATGGTTACTCCTCGGACTACGTGTACATGTACCTCGATGGCATCGCCATTACAACTTAGGCGGTTGCGACGGTACGGCATTTGAACCTCACTGTGCTCCCGGCGGCGGCCTTACTGGCCATGGCCGCCTGGGGCGCGGATGCCCCTTTGCATTTTCTGGCCGCTAACGACGACACGGTGGCCCCGTTTCCGCCCAATACGGTTAGTCTTTACGCCATTGCCGCCGATGGCAGCCTAACCAATCCGGAGCGCGTATCGACGGGAGGAAACGGCATGGCCGGCGGTTATTTCGGCGCCTCCCGCATCCTGATCGCGCCTCGCGGCCGGGAAGCTTGTATCTACGCCTCTAATTCGCAGTCCGAAACGATATCCGGAATCGACGCCCGCACGCACAAACTGGCCGGGCCCTTTCACGGCTCACACGGCGATAACATCTTGGCTACCGACGGCATCGGCCTCGCCGCTAGCGACACTTATCTCTACGCCGCCTTCTCGGGTTCCGGCAACATCGGAACCTTTCGGATCCGGCCGGACTGCGCTCTAGAATTTGTGGGCGATCGCCACGCCCAGGGTTTGAGTGGCGGCACTGCGGAAGGTATGGCGATCCATGGGAACTTGCTGGTGACCGCTTATGGCGATGGTTCCGTCGAATCTTTCAACATTGCTGGCGGTATTCCGGTTTCGAATGGAGACGCCCGGTTCGACGCCGGGGCAAAAGCCGACTGCGTTTCCGACGCAGTGGATATCACTCGCGACGGTCACTTTGCCGTTTTCGGTTGCGGCTCTACCACGAGCGCCGTCGAAATCTCCGACATTTCCTCGGGGAAGCTGACGCCCGGCCTGGTTTACAATCTGGGCGGGGCGTGGAATTCCAGCAGCGTCCGGCTCAGCCCCGACGAGCGCCTACTATACATCTCAAACAGCTCCGGCGGGCGCATCACGGCCGCGTTTTTCGATAAGTCGACGGGCAAAGTGCGGCCGGGCTGTACGTCTCTCCCACTCCGCGGCTTCTACTCAAAATACGCGTACATCGGCGCCGTGGCCACCGAACTTGACGAGGGCGCGGGCGGTCTAATCTATGTGCCCGAACTCGGCACGGATAACAAGTCCTACATTGGATTGCTGCGCTTCACGCAGACGATAAGAGGGTGTACGCTTGCGGAAACGGCTAATTCACCTATCGAAAGCAGTCCGGCGGCAGCGTGGCTCTCGATTGGAGTGTACCCTCCCAGGCCGTTCTAAGCGATACCGCACAGTCGGCTCAAGCTGCGCGACTTGAGTACCAGAATAGGTCTGGAGTCGAGCCGTGCCGCTGCTTTCGGTCGCGCTCCAAGTTATGTCGCTAATAGCTTGTCCGGTGTGATCGGTAGATCGCGCACGCGCTTTCCAGTCGCGTGATAAACCGCATTCGCTATAGCTGCTGGAACTCCGGTAATCCCGATCTCCCCGATTCCCCGGCAACCAATCGAGTTGAAGTTATAATCCGGTTCGTCGATCCAACTAATATCCATCTCGGGAATATCGGCATGTACCGGGACAAGATAGCCGGCTAAGTCCGCATTCACGGGCTGTCCGTGCGCGCGATCGTAAGTCAGCTCTTCCATTAGCGCCGCCCCGATACCGAAAACGATGCCGCCCATGAACTGGCTGCGCGCGGTCTTCGCGCTGAGGATACGGCCGCAATCGAACACGCTGACGATTCGCGAAACTCGGACGCGTCCGATCGCGGGTGTCACGCGGACTTCCACGAAATGAGCTCCGGAGGAGTGGAAGGAGTACTCGTCGTTGTGCCCGAAGATGGGTTTCGTTTGGGCCTGCGCTTCAAGGAACGGGTGCTTGTTCAGCGAGAGCAACTCGGCGTAACCGATGCTTCGCGCGGGGTCCGACCGATGCGCCACGCGGCCGTTGTTGAAAATGAACTCGTTGGCATGTTTGTGAGCGCCGGTGAAGCCATCGGCCGCGTCCGCCGCAAGTTTCAGGAGTTCGTGTTTGATCTCGGTGCAGGCGTCCGTCGCGGCGGGCGCCGTACTCGCGGTTAGGTTTGAGCCGCCGGCCACTGCGCACTGCAGCAGGTCGCTATCGCCCAGCTTGGCGGTTACGCGCTCCAGCGGAAGGCCGAGCGCTTCGGCGGTAACGAGGGTCAGCATCGTGTACATGCCGGTTCCGACATCGGTTCCCGCAGTCGACACGGTTGCATGAACGCCTGAGGAATCGCTTTCCAGCCGCACATTGACCGCGGCGCCCATTAGGTAGCCGGGATAGGTTGCGGTCGCCATGCCCCAACCGATCAGCTCGTTACCGTCCGGCATGGATCGCGGCAAGGGATTGCGCGCGGACCATCCGAAACGTTCCGCGCCCCGGTCATAGCACTCGAGCAGATGATTGCTGGAGAAAGGCTTGTTCGTTGTGAGATCGATGGTCGCGTGATTGCGGCGGCGCAGGTCGACCGGATCCATCGCCAGCTCATACGCGAGTTCGTCGAGCGCACTCTCCTGCGCATATTGGCCGGGCATCTCACCGGGCGCGCGCATCCAACTCGGCTTAACCACGTTCAGGCGGACCATGTCGTGCTCGGTCGCGTAGTTCTCGATGTTGTAGAGCATGCGCGAGCTGATGGAAGCTGGCTCCGGGAACTCTTCTTTCAGCGACGTGTGCGTGGTCACATGATGGCGCATTGCGGTGATCTTGCCGTCCCGCGTGGCCCCAATTTGGAAGCGCTGGATGGTTTCGCTGCGATGCCCGACATCGGTGAGCACTTGCGGGCGCGTCAGGATGCATTTCACCGGGCGCTTCAACTGGCGGGCGGCCGCGGCGGCCAGGATCGTGTGCGCCGCGGTGGCGCCCTTCGATCCGAACATCCCGCCGGTGAAGGGGCAGATGATATGGACTTTCTCCGGTTTGAGATCGAAAGCCGCGGAGAGAACTGTTTGATCGCCCTTGACCCATTGCGTCGCGTTATAGACGGTGAGCGTGTCATCCGACCAGGAGGCGATCGTGGCATGCGGCTCCAGCGCACAGGGATGTTCGGTGGGCGTGCTGTAGGTTGCGTCGAGCCGGACATCCGCCTTCTCGAACTCCTTTTTCCAGTGGCCGCGCTCGAAGGTAAGCGGCTGGCCCATGAAGTCCCCGGGCTTGTAGCGTGTATCCTCCGCGTCTTCGATTGCCACCGCAAAACGTTCGCCCTTTGTGTAGTCCACCTTGACGAGGGAAGCGGCGTATCGCGCCTGCTCCAACGTTTCAGCGACGACCATGGCGACATACTGGCCGTTGTGGAGGATCTGGTCATCCGAAAGCGGCGGCCGCGCTTCCGCCGCGACGCCGCCAGCCATCATGTCGTTGGGCATTTTGCCGAGGTGCGGCGCGTTCTTATGTGTCAGTACGAGCAGGACGCCCGGAGCTTGTTTGGCCTCCGCGGTATCGATGTTCCTGATTTTGCCGCCGGCCGCGGAGCTGCTCACGAGCACGCCGTGTGTCATTTCCCCGAGCACGAACTCGCTCGCATATTGAGCCGCGCCGGTGACTTTCTTTCTTCCGTCGACGCGATTGACGGGACTACCGATCAGTGTGGTCGTCATTTCAGAAGCTCCGGGCCATCAATTCTTCCAGCGCCAACACGAGCGTGCGTTTGGCGAGTTCGATTTTGAACGCATTGTGATGCTGTGGTTTGGCTGGCGCGAGCGCGGCGTCGGCCGCGGCTTCGAAGGTAACGCGTTCGGCGGGTTTGCCGGTGAGTGCGGCCTCCGCTTCCTTCGAACGCCAGGGAACGGTTCCGACTCCGCCTAACGCTACGCTTGCGCGGGTGATTGTTTGGCCCTTTGTTTCCAGAGCGACCGCAGCCGATGCCAGCGCGAACTCGTAGCTCGCCCGATCGCGCACCTTCAGATAGTGCGACCGGCGCGCCATTGGGTTGGCGGGTAGATGGACGTGGGTGATGAGTTCGGCGCGATTCAGAACCGTTTCGCGTTCGGGCGTTTCTCCCGGCAGCAGATAGAACTCGGTGATCG
This sequence comes from Nevskia soli, assembly GCF_903970205.1. Taxonomy (GTDB): domain Bacteria; phylum Acidobacteriota; class Terriglobia; order Bryobacterales; family Bryobacteraceae; genus Bog-113. The sequence continues at coordinate 9,760 of NZ_CAJCHS010000357.1, forward strand.
GAATCTGCCGCTTCGTTCCATTGTGCATTTGCGTGTGAATGACGGCGTCGAGCGCTACCAGCGCAACGCACATATCGGAAGGATGGGTCGCGATGCAGTAATCGCTGGTTCCTAGGATCGCGTGCATGCGATTGACGCCGGTGATTGCGTCGCATCCCGAGCCGGGCTGGCGTTTGTTGCAGGCTGAGTTAATGTCGCGAAAGTACGTGCATCGCGTGCGCTGCAGCAGGTTGCCGCCGGTGCTCGCCATGTTGCGCAACTGGGCGGACGCGCCGGCCAGCAGCGCTTCGGAGAGAACCGGGTACTGCTCGCGAATGGTGGCGTGATGCGCGAGATCGCTGTTACGCACGTTGGCGCCGATCAGGATTCCATCCGGCTGTTCTTCGATGGACGAGAACGGCAGGTGGTTGACGTCGACGAGTTTGGCCGGAGTCATCACGTCCAGCTTCATGAGGTCGATGAGCGTGGTGCCTCCGGCGAAAAAGACGGATTGCGCGCCTTCGCCGGCAGCGTGGATGGCGGCGGCCGGGTCGGTTGCTTCGACGTATTCGAAGGGGTGCATTATGACCGTCCTTTCTTGCCGATCGTCTGCGCGTGACGGATGGCCTCGACGATATTCGGGTAGGCGCCGCAGCGGCAGATGTTCCCGCTCATGCGCTCGCGAATTTCTTCGAGCGAAAGTTCGTCAGCGTGGCTTGGAATTTGTCTGGCGGCTTCTTCGAGCATCGCGACCGCGGACATGATCTGGCCCGGAGTGCAATAGCCGCACTGGAAACCGTCGCACTCGATGAAGGCGGCCTGCATGGGATGGAGTTCGCCGCCATCGGCCAACCCCTCGATGGTTGTGATTTCGTCATGCTGGTGCGCGATGGCAAGCGACAGGCAGGCGAGCACGCGCTGCCCGTTAATGTGAACGGTACATGCGCCGCATTGGCCTTGATCGCAGCCTTTCTTGCTTCCGCTGAGCGCGAGTTGTTCCCGAAGGGCGTCAAGCAGGGTGGTTCGGGGGTCGAGCTGGAGATTTCGCTCTTCGCCGTTGATACGTAGCGTTACGGAAACAGTGGCGCTGGTTGGGTTGGGTGTCGCAATCTGGCCCATGGCCCGAGTATAGAGAATCGCGCGGATTGGTGAGGAATCGGACGGGCTAGTGAATCGTGCGCGTTTTCCGATTCATGTAATCCATCAGAAGATATTGGCCGAGATTGTAAGGCGTGGTGAAATACGCCTTCCCGCGGCAGATTTCGGTCACCTTCTGGACGAAGTTCACTAAGCCGTAGTCGCTGGCGAGCATGAAGGTGTTGATCAAAATGCCCTGCTTGCGGCAGCGGTTGACTTCTTCGAGCGTCTTGCTGATCACCAGCGGGTCGAGCCCGAACGCATTGCGGTACATGCGCCCGTCTTCCAGGGTCAGCGCGCTCGGTTTGCCGTCGGTGATCATTACGATCTGGCGCATGTCTTTCCGCTCGCGCTCCAGCAGCCGCTGCGCGAGGATCAAACCGTCGCGCGTGTTGGTGTAATAAGGTCCGACCTGGACGCGCGCGAGCTGGCTGATGTCGAGTTCCTCGGCGGAATCGTGGAACAGGACGCAGCGCAGCGTGTCACCCGGATATTGCGTGCGAATCAGGTGAGCCAAAGCCATCGCAACCTTTTTCGCCGGCGTGAACCGGTCCTCGCCGTACAGGATCATGCTGTGGCTGCAATCCAGCATCAACACCGTCGCGCACGAGCTTTGATATTCGCACTGATGGACGTGCAGATCCTCATACTCCAGGTTCAGCGAACCTGCACGCCTTCCCGGCGCACCGCCGAGAACAGCGTCTCGCTGACATCCAGGTTGAGCGTGTCGCCGAATTCGTATTGCTTCGAAGTCCCGGACGACTCAATTCCGGTAGCCAGGTC
>NZ_CAJCHS010000358.1 GCF_903970205.1 Nevskia soli
CCGATAGCATGGTAAAAGTTTACGGAGCCGACTGGTGCGCGATGACCACCCGGACGCGCGAACATCTCGACGCACTGGAAATTCCTTACGACTATATCGACGTCGAGGACGACCCCGCCGCATCCGATTGGGTCAAAGAGCAGAACGGCGGCAAAGAGAAAAAGCCGACGGTCGACCTGGACGGCGAAATCTTGAGCGAGCCAACTAATGCCCAGCTCGATAAGGCTCTCGAAAAAGCCGGCTTGCTTACTTCGCGGTCCCGCTAACGGGAACCGTAATCGACCCGACATTCCCGGTTGTCTGATCCAAAATGATCACACGGACGTTCTTGGTCGCATCGGTAATCGGAACGGGAAGACTGACCGGTATCGCCCCTTTCATTACGGTGGCGTGCTGTTCCGGCGTCAATCCTAAATCGAAGCTTTTGATCATCGGCTCGCCAATATTACCCGAAGCCCCCGAGTTCGCGATCAATAAAGTAAGTCCGCCGACAAACTTACCGCCGTCTTCTCGCATCAGAAGGTCTTTCGGATCGATCTGCAGATCGATTCCGACAGACTTACCCGGCGTGCCCGGTGTCACTTTCAAAGTTAATCCGATCTGCCTTTCATCTCGTGGACTATTAAACGCGACCAGTAAGTCGGCGCGCTGCTTCTGAGCTGAGGTTCGCGAGTCCGGAATCGCGTAGTAACGCTCTTTTGTGTAGAGCACGCCGGAAGGCCCGGCGACCCGCAGCTTGTGGAATGTCGAATCGAAACTACCGGACCCCGGCATGTAATAGATCGAGTAAGTCGAGTCGTATTCTTCCCCAATCTTCTGGATCACGCTCTTAACGTCTTCGCGATAGTAAGGCCGCCCTCCGGTGATCCCCGCCGCATACTCCATATCGCGGTTCGTATCGGCGCTGAGGCCGGTGCCGACGCCGAGCGGGTCGATCGCCACGTGGTCGCGATCCAGTGTAACTACCAGATGCGCCACATATAACCCGCAGTCCACCCAATCGCCGTTACAGGACTTGGCCATGTCGGTGATGTAGGCGATCCCGCCGGTAACCCAAACGATATCTTTGCGCCCCGGAGTCGCCGCCATCTGATTCGCAATCGATTCCAGAGCGACATAGGTTTTCTTGACGTTCTCCTCGTCGCTCATCTGGCTCGGACGGTTATGGCTGGAAGCTTTCATGACCTTATCCAGGTTGGCGGCGAACTCTTGCGTCCACGTTTTGTTTTCGGCGGCCGGAGATCCGATGGCGTGGATGGGAACCAGATTGCCTTCGAGATTCAGCACATAGAAATAGACCGATTCCGCGGATTCCATCTGCGGCACAGACGCCTTCAGCAGCTTCCACGTGTCGAGGTAGTCAGGCTGGGTCAGCCGCATCATGTCGAACACCACGGTCGTCAAATGCGGCAGCGGCGGCTCGGAGCGGTTGGAGAACTCGCCGGCGGGCGCCGGAGTCGCCGGGACCACGTTTTTATGGACAAACAGGACTTGTTCCGATTTGCCCTTATCGGTCACCTGGATGCTGTTCGGCGGCAGCGTGACTTCGGCCGTGCCCTTCGGCATCGATACATCGAGATGCACGATTGCCGGAGCGGGCGGACCTGAGGGGGCAGGCGTTTGCCCGTTCGCCGCCAAACCGCTCAGGGTAAAACAAGCGAATACCGCAGTTCGAAGCGTCATCATCTCTAGAAAGAGTTCATATCACAACGCGATTCGCGGTTTCTTGTATCGAGTAAGCTGATGGAGTGAAATTCCTGCTACTCGCGACGCTTGGGGCCGGCGCGCTCTCCGCGCAGGGGCCGCTCTACGATCGGTACTTCTCCGACTACTACTTCCGCTTCAACCCAACGGCGGGAACGGCATCGGGCTTTCACCAATACGACAAGCAGCTCGAAGACTACTCGGCTGCCGGCGTTCAAACCAAGATTACGGCGTTGCACGGCTTCGAAGCGCAATTTGCGAAGGAACCCGCCTCGCCCGACCGCGACCTGGTGCTGAGCCGCATCCGCGCCGATCTGCTGGAGTACGAAAGCGTCAAAATGTGGCAGAAGAATCCCGACTTCTACTCGAGCGGGGTCACCGGCAGCATCTTCACGATCATGAGCCGGAAGTTCGCGCCCCAGTCCGAGCGGCTCGAATCGGTAATTGCGCGCGAAAAGCAAATTCCCGCCGCGCTTGAAGACGCACGCAGGAATCTGCGGAATCCGCCGCGCGTCTACACCGAGGTGGCTATCGAACAGCTTCCGGGGATTACCGGCTTCTTCGAAAAGGATGTTCCGCTTGCTTTCAATGAGGTCACAGATCCGGACCTGAATGCCCGATTTAAAGCTTCGAACCAAGCGGTCATTGATTCTTTGAATAAGTACCTGTCGTTCCTCAAGACCGATCTGTTGCCGCGCTCTAATGGCGATTTTCGGATCGGCGCGGAGAACTATCGCAAGAAGCTGCTGTATGAAGAGATGGTCGATATCCCGCTCGACCGGTTACTTACGATCGGCTATTCCGACCTGCGCAAGAATCAGGAAGCGTTCCGCAAAGTGGCGGCCGAGATCGATCCGAATCGGACGCCGCAGCAGATTCTGGATGACCTGGAGAAAGACCACCCGCCCGCATCCGGGCTCTTGCAGTCCTTTCGCGACATTCTGAGCGGATTGAAAGCATTTATTGAACAGCACCAGATCATTGACATCCCATCGCCGGTGCTTCCCATTGTTGAAGAGACTCCGCCGTTCGAGCGCGCGTTGACGACGGCTTCCATGGATACGCCCGGCCCTTATGAGAAGGTTGCGACGGAGGCGTTTTTCAATGTGACGCTGCCCAATCCCGCTGATAGCGCCAAGGACACAGAAGAGTACATGGAGAGCTTCAATCGAGGCACCATCGCGAGCACGGCGATCCACGAGGCGTACCCCGGCCACTATGTGCAATTCCTGTGGGTGCAGCATGCTCCGAATCAAGTGCGTAAGTTACTCGGCGCGGGTTCCAACGCGGAAGGCTGGGCGCATTACTGTGAACAGATGATGCTGGACGAGGGCTATGGCGATAAGCAACTCCGCATCGGACAGCTCCAGGACGCCTTACTCCGCAACGCGCGCTATATCGCCGGGATTGAAATGCATACGGGCAAGATGACCATGGATCAGGCCCGCGAGTTCTTTGTCAAAGAAGGCTATCAAACGAAACCGATCGCGGACAAAGAAACCAAACGGGGAACGTCGGACCCGACTTATCTGATGTACACACTAGGCAAGCTGGAGATTATGAAGCTGCGTGCGGACTACAAGGCGAAGATGGGAGATAAGTTCACGTTGAAGGAATTTCACGACAACTTCATGAAGCAAGGCTTCCCGCCGATCAAGATCGTACGCGAAGCGATGTTAGGGCCGGATAGCGGCCCAACGCTGTAAGCAAAGTTGCGCCATGCGAACTCTCCACGCCAGCCTCGCTCTCGTCTGTTCGTTATGCTCCGGATTTCCAGCGTTTTCACAAGCGCTTTCCCCACTTCCGCCGGATGGATTTCAATTTACCGGAACGTGGGATTGCTCGGGAACCTTTCGTGGCGGCAAAGTTCACAAAGCAAGGTTCACTGGAGCCGTCATACTTGGCGGTAAGTGGATCGAATTGAACGAACAGGACGTGGAACCCGGGACCGGCTACCTAGCCAAATATCTAATCGGATACGATCCCGGGCAGAAGCACCTTCTTGAATTCGATGCTAATAACTTCGGAGCAGCTACGTACTCAAGTGATCAGGGCTGGAAAAATGGCACACTGACGATGGTTTCAGCTGTTTCGTCAGATCCGAAAGCTCCCTACGCGGCCAATCGATTCATCTATTCGGCGTCCGGTGCCGACAGCTTTACTGTCGACTGGGAGATCAGCAAAACGCAGGACCTCGACTGGACCCAAGCCGATCACCTTGTCTGCAAGCGGTCTAAGTCGTGATAAGCGTCCATTTCTGGGGCGCCGCCGGAGAAGTTACCGGCTCCATGCACGAGCTATCTGTAAACGGCCGGCGCGTCCTGCTCGATTGCGGTATGTACCAGGGCCGCCGCCAGCAAGCCGAGCAGCAGAATCGCCAGTTTCCGTTTCCCGCCGCGTCCGTCGACGCGGTTGTACTCTCGCATGCGCATATCGACCACTCCGGTAACTTACCCTTGCTGGTTAAGCAGGGTTTCAACCAGGCGATCTATGCTACCTCAGCCACGGTCGATCTCTGCGATGCCATGCTTCGCGATACAGCTAACATTCAGGTGAGCGACGCTAAGTTTGTCAACAAGCGCCAGCACCAGCGCAAGCTGGGCGAACCCGATGTCGCGCCGCTGTACGATCTGGCCGATGCGGCCAAGACGATGCCTCTCTTCCATCGGATCAACTACCACGAGCCCTACGAAGTCGTTCCATCCTTGCAGGCGGAAGCTTACGATGCCGGCCACATGCTCGGGTCAAGCGCGACTGTCCTGACGCAGATAGACGGAGACAAAACGATCCGCCTCGCGTTCTCGGGCGATGTAGGGCGTCCCGGTCTGCCCATCGTCCGTGATCCCGAATCGCTGCCACCGGTCGACTACCTCATCATGGAATCGACTTACGGGGACCGTCTCCACCAGCAGGAGAGTGAAGTCAAGAATAAGTTGCGCGACATCGTCAAGAGGACCGTAGAGCGTGGCGGCCGCGTCATCGTTCCCGCGTTCGCGGTGGGTCGCGTGCAGCAG
>NZ_CAJCHS010000359.1 GCF_903970205.1 Nevskia soli
GGCACATTCGTCGTCCGCCATCCGGTGTGAGCGTTCCAATCCGTAGACTGCGGGAAAAGTGATCTTACCTTGAGTCGCGTCCTTGCCGGCCGTTTTTCCCAGCGCCGCGGAGGATTCCTCAACATCCAGCAAGTCATCGACAATTTGGAAGGCAAGGCCGATGTGTTCGCCGTAATCTGTGAGTGCACCGAGCTGCGCGGCGGTCGCGCCGGCCCAGATCGCGCCCATGCGGAGACTGGCGCGCAGCAATGCACCCGTCTTCGCCTGATGGATGTAGGCGAGCAGCTCGCGCGTGGGCGTCTGGCGCTCGCCTTCGATATCCGCAACCTGTCCGCCGATCATGCCGTTGACCGTTCCGGAAGCCGACGCGAGTTCGCCGACCAGCCGGATGCGGACCTCAGCCGGGCAGCCATCGAGTTGCGCGAGCGTTTGGAACGCGAGCGTTAACAACGCGTCGCCGGCCAGGATCGCCATCGCTTCGCCGAAGACCTTGTGATTGGTCGGCTTCCCGCGGCGGAAATCGTCGTTATCGAGCGCCGGAAGATCGTCGTGAATGAGCGAATAGGTGTGGATCATTTCCAGCGAACAGGCGGCCGGCTCAACGCCCGTTACGTCGTCGCGAATGGCGCGCGCGGCTTCAATACAAAGCAGGGGACGAATGCGCTTGCCGCCTGCGAACAGGCTGTAGCGCATGGCGCGATGGATGGTTGCGGGCGTTTCGGAATCGGGCGGACACAGTGCGTCAAGGATTTGTTCGATGCGATTTTGACCGGCTGTTAGGTAGTCGGCCAGGTTCATCCTTTTTCCGGCCGGAACGGTTCGGGCTGCCATTTGCCCTCCTTTCGGACCAGCATTTCGATGCGCGTCTCGGCGCTTTCCAGCTGTTTCCGGCAGGAATCGCTAAGCGCCATGCCTTTCTCGAACAACTCCAGCGACTTTTCGAGCGGGAGATCGCCGCCTTCGAGCTGCTTGACGATTTTTTCCAGTTCGTCCAGGCAGGTTTCGAAACTAATGGCGGTCGGAGCGTCGGACATCGCTCCATTCTAGAAGATCGCGCTGTTCTCTCGCGTGCGGCGGCCTGTGGTGATGACCGCTCCGTCGCCGTCGCGGCTCGGTAACGTTCCTACTAGTGCGCCGTGGCCCAGGCGAGACCGTCCGCGCCTTTACCCGCATCGATGATGTTCAACACTTTCCAAGACGTCAAATCGATGGCCGCAACCTTGCCGCTCACATTGCATGAGACATACGCGACCTGGCCGTCGGGACGCATCACGATCTCCTGCGGCGCGCTTGGGACGTCGATCGTTTGCGCCACCTTCAGTGTGCTCAGGTCCACGACCGCGACCTTCTTCTCATGTGGAACGGCTACCAGCAGCCACTTGCCGTCGAGCGTGGAAGCCGTGCCGTAACCGAGGCCCGGGAGCGGTATCCACGTCTTCACCGAATTGGTCTTGGTGTCGATCACCGCTAATTGCGGTTTGGTTTGATCGGCGGTGAATACCATGCGGTCGTCCGGCGTGATGGAGATGCGCTGCGTCACTTTCGATATTGGAATCACGGTGATCTGTTTGCGCGCTTTCAGATCCAGCACCGATACGGTTCCCGGACCCACGTTCGCCGTATAGCCGCGTCTTCCATCGTGTGAGATGGCTAGCATGTGCGATTCGGGTTGTCCGGTCGGCACGGTCCCAACGACCTTCAGCGTTTTCGGGTCGAACACCGTGATCGAGTTATCCAGTTCGGTTGTTACGTAGAGCAGCCCGTCTTTGGGCCCGAACATCGCGCAGTGGGGCCTGACGCCGTGTCCGAAGTCGAAGGTACGGACCACTTTTGCGGATGGGATGTCGATCACGAGCATCGAGCTTCCGTCCGTCCCCGGTTTGCCGACGCCGGAATTGCCGTAGATCGGCACGTATGCGGTGAGCCCATCCGGTGAGGCGATGACCTCATGGCCGGTTACGGCGTTTTCAGGAACCGCGGTGATCTGCGAAGCGGTTGCGGGATCGACAATGCTCAGGCTGCGATCGCCTTGATTCGCGACCAGCAGGCGGTCGGCGGCGGCGGCGGAAAGGGTAGTCATGACGACACAGAGTAGAACTCGAGAGGGAAGCATAGGACGCATTCCATTCTATTCCTGCCGGGCGGCTCGGGTTTACTGAATCGACAGCCCATTCGGGAGCACGGCCTCCTGGGGCTCCGTCTGCTCATAAATCGAGACGGGCTGGAGCGGTGTGGTGGACGCCGCTGTCAGGCTGACCTCCATGGTGGTGGCGCTCGCGACGGTCAGCGAGTTGACTGTGATGCCGGAACTTGCAGGGAAAACCAGGGTCGTGACGCCTTGCTGGAAGGTCGTATTCGCGCCTGTGATGGTAAAGGTGGCGGTAGAGCCGTGGGTCAGCGAAGCAGGATTGATCGATGTAATCACCGGTTCCGATGGAGGCAGTAATTCATTAAACCCGCCCCGCATGAGGAAAATCGCCATCTCACCGCGATTGACCGCGTTGTTGGGACAATAATCCAGCGGGTTGGCCGCGCAACCGGTGGTGATTCCGTCCTGGTACATGCGCTGAATATCCGCAAACGCGAACGCACCGGCGGGGACATCGGCAAAGTAGGGCGTCGGATTCGACGTTACCGCGGTGGTCGTTCCGTAACGCGCCCGAATAATGAATATAGCCATCTCCGCGCGGGTCACCGGGTCTGAGGGGCAATAGTCCAAGGCGCTGCAACCGGTTGTTATCCCCAACTCATAGAGCTTCTGAATATAGGCGAAGGCCCAATAGTTAGTTGGAACATCCTGGAAGTACGGCGTCGGGGAATAAGTGAAGTTATCCGTACCTAGAACGGTACGTACCAGAAACACGGCCATCTGATCGCGCGCGACATTCTCATTCGGGCAGAATTCGCCGGCGGCGCAGCCTGTGGTAATACCTTTGGCGGCGAGTAGGTTGACCGCGTCGAAATCATAACTGCCGGGCGGCACATCGCTGAACGACTGCGAAGTGAAGTCGATCGTAACGGGTAGGGTCTGACCGGCGATGGTGACGGTGCCGGTAATATCCGAAGTCCCCGTGTTCGGAGGAAGCACGACGAGTATGGTTCCAATACCGGAGCCTCTTGCCGGGGAAAGAGTCACTCCGGGCATGTTGGATGTGGCCGTCCAGCTGCATTGCGGCGCGCCATAGATAGCGACAGCGATCGTAGCTCCCGACGACGAAGCGGCTAGAGCGGTCGAACTTACGGATTCCGAACAGCCGTTGGAGAGATGGAAGGAAACGGAATCGCCGGGAATGTCGTAGCCTGTGATGAAACCCGTTGCGATGAAGGGTCCACTCAGCGTGTTGGGAGTTAAGGGTCCGCTACTCGCGAGCCCGCTGTATTGATCGATCGTCGTGCTGTAAGTCGTAGCTGCCGTACCGTTCAACAGGAAGGTCGCGCTCGGTCCGGATGCCGGCACTGTAAACGTGATTGGCTCGCCGACGGGAGCATACACCTGGAGCGGGCTGAAGGATGCGCCTCCGAGCGACGCCTGGTCATCGCCGGAGTAGAGTTGCAGAACACTTTGAGAACCCAGCAGTAGCGCGGAGCTAGTACCGCTGAGAAGCAGGTCCGGAACGCCGTCACTGTTGAAATCCGCCACCAGCGGTTGCGCTGTGTTCGGTACGCCGCCGAAGATATATGGATAATCCAACAGACCGGAGCCGGTATTTAAGAAAGCATAAACTTGAGACGAACTGTCGACGCCGCAAACCAGATCCGGGTAACCGTCCCCGTTCACGTCCGCGATAAGGACCGTCTTTAGCTGAGAGAAGTTATACGCATAACCGAGATCGGTTGGAAACGCGCCGGTGCCGTCATTAAACAGTTGCACGACATAGCCGGCATAGTCGTTCGCAACCGCCAGATCCGGATAGCCATCTCCATCGAAGTCTCCCACAGCCAGTTGATCGGGGGATGCGCCTGCATAGAACATGGTCCCCGCGGCAAAGGTCCCGTTGCCGTTACCAAACATGATGATCAGATCTGTGTAATTGTCAATGATCGCAACGTCGAGCTTACCGTCCTGATTAAAGTCGCCAACGGCCAGGTCAAGAACGCCGTTTGGCACGGAAGCCCCGAGTGGGCTTTGGAAAGTACCATCCCCGTAACCTAGTGAAACGGCAAAACCCGCGCTGGAGTCGGCAATCACGTCCATGTGGCCGTCGTGATTTAGATCCGCGACACCGAAGACTGAGAAGCTTGTAGGGAGAGCAACCGGAGAACCGAACGTGCCGTCTCCGTGGCCGAAAAGAATCTGAGCCGAAGCTGTGTAGGAACTACTGAGGAGAATATCGGGGTTGCCGTCTTCGTTAAAATCAGCGACGAAGAAGGTATTCGTGCTGACCGGTGCAATCGCGATGGGAGCGCTGAACGTGCCATCGCCATTGCCTAGTTCCACGCAAATCGTTTCGCTCAGTTGGTCGATGTATAGGATGTCGGGCTTTCCGTCGTGGTTGATATCCGCGACGCTGGTCCGGGCCAGACGGGTCCCCGCGGGAATCGCGCCGGTGGGTACTCCTAAGGAAGCGGACGGCAAATCGGAGACCTCTACGGTCACAGCTTTCGAGTTACTTGGTAAATAGCCGGCGCTTAGTATCGCTCGCGAAGTAAGCACGTGCGTGCCTGGTTGCAGAAGAGTTGCGTTGAAAACAGCTTTGCCTCCGGATGCTTTCGTGCTCCCGAGCAGGTTCGGCCCATCGAAAAAGCTGACACTGCCGGAAAAGGTAGGCGGGCTTAGAGTCGCCGTCAACGCCACCGGGGCTCCGAAGATCGCAGTAGGAGAAGCTGCCGAGAGCGTCGTCGTGGTCGCCGCGTCATCAAGGAAGAGTTGCACACTCCCAGCGGCGGCCGAAGTTGATACGACATCGAGCTGACCCTGCCCGTCAAGCGCGTCGACGACCAATGCCGCGCCGGATGCTCCGGTGGGCCCGATCGTGACTGGCGAGCTGAACGATCCGGCGGATCCGTAGAGGATCAATAACTGTCCGCCGGCGACGACCGCGATATCCGTTTGTCCATCGCCGTTGAAGTCGCCGAGAGCGACCGCCGTCGGAGCCGCCCCCAGGCCGATGTTAGTCGCGGGCTGGAAGGTTCCGTCACCGTTTCCAAGGAGGATCGATAAGTCGTTCGAGGCGGCATTGGCAACTACCAGATCGGTCTTACCGTCGGCATTGATGTCGCCCCCCGCAATCGCGATCGGTCGCTGGTCGGTCCCGAACGAACTGCGCGTTCGAAACGTTCCGTCGCCATTGCCGAGTAAGATCGAAACCGTATTCGCGCTCGCGTCCGCGACTGCGATGTCAGCCAGGCCATCACCGTTGAATTCACCCACCGTTAGTGCGGAAGGAGTCGCGCCCGCCGCCACGGTGGATAGCTGCGAAAAGCCGGCGCCAGGCGTGTTCAGCGCGATGCTGATGTTACTTCCCGACCCATACCCAATGGCAAGGTCGGGCGTGCCATCGCCGTTGAAATCCGCGACCGCCAGGGCTGTCGGGTTGGCGGGTGTTGCCAGCGTGGCCGTTGGCCCAAAGTAACCCGCGTCGTTGCCGGTCATGAACTGGATGGCGGCGGTCGACGAGCTTGCAACAACAAGGTCGGGAGTGCCATTAAGATCGAAATCCGCTACCGCCATTGCCTGCACACCGGGAAGCGAAGTAGCGGAACCTACGGGTATTGAAAACTCTCCATCGTCATGACCGAGCAGCACTGAGATGGCGGAAGATGTGGCACTGCCGCTAATCAGGTCAAGGTAACCGTCGTTATTAACATCCGAGACGGCAATCGCGGTCGGCGCTGGACCGGTTGTAAGCGACTCGCCGGGCTGCAATGCCCCGCCTGAGGCCTCTGTAATTGAGACCGGGACAGCCGCGGACGTGCTCGCGACGAGCCCGGGCTGACCCTCGTAGCGGGCTACGATGTCATGCGTTCCCGCCGTTGAAAACTCAACGCTCAACACCGTTTGCGTGTTGGTGACAGCGCCGGCGCCCACCACGTTTACGCCGTCGTAAAGAGTAATCGTCCCGGCAACCGGAAAATACTCTTGGTCCACGGCAGCTGTAGCTGTAAAAGTAACCGCCTGGCCCACAATCTGAGTCGATAGGTTGGCAGATAGCGTTACCGAAGTATTGATATAGAGGTTAGACAGAACGATAGGGGACACGCTGGACGCGTGAGTGGCGTCGCCCGTGTAGACGGCGAAGACGTAATTGGCCCCGAGGTTAGTAGATGAAAGCACTCCTGACGCCGTGCCCGCGACTAATGGTTCATGAATCGCGATTGAATCAGAATTGAGAGTCGGGGTGGTGTTGTCGAAGAAGGAAACCGAACCGGAGGCAGACGCTGGAGAGACATTCGATGTAACAGTAAGCGGCTGATTGTCCAAACCGCTCAGCGGTGACACTGTTAGCGAAGTTGTTGTCGGGGGCGCTCCCAGGAAAACATACCCATCTCCTGTCGTTGACGTCTCATAAATATCCAGCCGGCCGTCTCCGTCCCAGTCGAGAAAAACCGGGGTGCTGGGGTTGTAGTTTAGAGAGACAAAGACAGGAGCCTCCGGTTGCAGCGTTCCATCGCCGTTACCGAGGAACAGCGAGATGAAGGAGGACGGGCTGCCGGCCATTACGTCCAGTTTTCCGTCTCCGTTGAAGTCCGCAACAAAGATCGACGACGATTCCGAGTCGGATGAGATAGGCGCTGGAAGTGAAAAGGTCCGTGATTTGGATCCGGGTATTACCTGAAGCAGGTACGGGTCCGGATATGCCTTCGTTTGTGAGACGAGATCGTCGATGCCGTCCCCGTTCAGGTCGCCGGTAGCCAACGCAAAATACTCAGTTGGGGTGGTTGAGATGGTGACGGAAGAGAATTCTGCGGAACCGTTGCCGAAAAAGATGAATAGACCCGATACTCCAAGAACCTGACCGGAGAGGGCGATATCGGTGTTGCCGTCTCCATCGAAGTCGCCGGTCACCACCTGGCCGGTTTGCACGGCTAGTGACTCGAAAAACTGGAAGGTCCCGTCGCCGTTTCCGAGGTAGATATTGGTCTGCCCGTCCGTTACCGCAACCAGATCCGGAACGCCGTCATTATTGAAGTCTCCGAGCGCGGCTATGAAAAACTGCGAGTCGGGTTCGAGCGGCGCGAGAGGTGGTTGGAAAGTGCCGTCTCCGTTACCCAGGAAGACCACAACGCCGTTCGTTAATGCCGCGATATCGAGATGACCGTCGCCGTTGAAATCACCCGTGATGACTTGGCTCGCACTGACGTCCGCGCTCAGTAGCGTTGCGGGACCATACTTACCGCCGCCTTGTCCGAGCTGAACGTGCAGATTGTAGTTTTGATCGGTCCACACCAGGTCCAAGAGTCCATCGTTATTGACGTCGGCGCTAGCCAACAGCGCGCCGTTCGGCTGGGTGAGTGTGGTCGCGGCCAGAAACCCTCCCCCGGCCAACGTATTTACGTTGAGGGAGACGGACGAAGACAAACTTCCCGCGTACGCATTCGTGCCCCTGAAGCGAGCTCTCAGCGCGTGCTGCCCGCTAGTCAAATCGGGCGTTCGCAGGGTAGCCACGCCTCCCGCCAGCGTAGCGCCGCCCAGCGGGACCGCGCCGTCCAGAAACTCAACGTTTCCGCTCGCCCCCGGCGGTGTCACGGTTGCTGTAAGCGTTACGACTTGGCTTAGCACCGCTGGATCGGGACCGACTGTCAGGCTGGTAGCGGTTGTCGTTTCCGCGTAAGAGATAAGTTGGCCGAAAAGGCAGCTGAACGCAAGAATTGGGATGAAAACGCGCAAGTCACCGATAGGATACCGAAATCATAGTAGCAAAAGGATATGAGTTCGCATTTTTAGTACTGTGGATGATTTACTTTTGTAAACAGGTGACCGCAAGAAACGGATATCGAGTTACCGCGGATCCGGGTAGCCTCGGATTAAGGACCTATCCAATGTCATTTCTCATCAGCGCATTGCCTAAATCGAAGTTCGAACATCTACTCGCCTCGCCTGCAGCGGACCATGTCGTGCGAACAGTTGCAACGAAGAAGCCGGGCTTTCCGTGCCGCGTTAGTCTGGCCGACGCTGAGATCGGCGAGGAGGTTGTGTTGATCCATTACGAGCATCAGTCTGCCGCCACGCCGTTTCGGTCCAGCCACGCGATCTATGTCCGTCCGAACGCGAGCCAGGCGAATCTGGACGTGAACGAAGTCCCCGCGATGCTGCGTTCCCGTGTTCTGTCGCTGCGCGCGTTTGACGAGCAGGGAATGATGGTTGCCGCCGATCTGGCGGAAGGCGCGGCCGTCGAGAAACCGCTGGAAGAACTGTTTGCGGACCCATCGGTCGCGTACATCCACATTCATTTCGCGAAGCCCGGATGTTATGCGGCACGGGCCGACCGGGTCAAGGCCTAGTGTTCAGCGAACCAGCTCAA
>NZ_CAJCHS010000360.1 GCF_903970205.1 Nevskia soli
CTGCGCGGGAAAAACGTCGTGCTCGTGTTCTATCCGGGAGATAACACGCGCAACTGTACGGCGCAACTCAGCGAGTTCCGCGATAGCGCGCGTGAGGCGCAAGAGAAGAACACGGTGGTGTTCGGCGTAAACCCGGCGGACTTCCGGAGCCATGCGATGTTCCGCGAGAAGAACGACTTCGGTTTTCCGCTACTGGTGGATACCGGGCGGAAGATCGCGCGAGCCTACAACGCGACGGGCCTGATTATCCAGCGAACCGTGTATCTCATCGGGCCGGATGGCGCAATCCGGTACGCGCAGCGCGGCAAGCCTTCGGTTTCCGATGTACTGGCGCACGTGGCGTGATACCTAAAGCCTGATGTCTAAACTGGTCGCGTTCGTCTCGACATCCATCGCGTTGTTCCTGCTCATCGGGATGATCAGTTACTTCCGCTATTTCGCGCCCGCCGGGACGTTCCTGCATCGCGATCTGGATGCGGCTGCGGTGGTGCGCGAAGTGCAGCAGC
The DNA here is from genome assembly GCF_903970205.1 of Nevskia soli. Classification (GTDB taxonomy): domain Bacteria; phylum Acidobacteriota; class Terriglobia; order Bryobacterales; family Bryobacteraceae; genus Bog-113. The sequence goes on from NZ_CAJCHS010000360.1 coordinate 507, forward strand.
TCAACGAGTTGGTAACCGTGCGCTATGTGATCCAGCAGGTGGTGGGAGTTACGGAGGAGAAGCACCCGCTGGGGTCGGAGTCGATCCTGCTACTGGTGGGCGGGCGCGTGCTGGCCGGGGTGGATCTGGCTTCCGTGACGCAGTACGATGTCGGCTCCGTTCACGCGCATGAGGTTGCGTTGCATCTTCCGCCGCCGCGTATCTTGGAAGCCTTCATCGATGAGAAGAACACGAAAGTGTGGGACCGGCAAATCACCTGGTGGACGCCTTGGGTATCGCCCGATCTGAATCTGGAGCACGAGGCGCGGCTGCAGGCGATCGATCAGATCCGGAAGGCGGCCGTCGATCAGGGAATATTGAAGGATGCCCAGCGGAATGCTCAGGACACGATCGTCAAGTTCCTGCGCAACTTTGGGATCACTACGGTGACGTTTTCGCCTTCAGCGGTTAGCTGACTTCCTGGCATGCGGTAATCAACGCCATGTGATAGACGTCCTGCCACGAGCACCCGCGCGAGAGGTCGTTCATGGGCCGGGCAAGGCCTTGCAGGATCGGGCCGATCGCGGTCGCGCCGGCGAGGCGTTCGACGAGTTTGTAGCCGATGTTACCGGCTTCGAGGTTGGGGAAGATCAGTGTGTTGGCGCGTCCGGCGACTTCCGATCCGGGGGCTTTCGAGCGGGCGATTCGCGGGATCAGAGCGGCGTCGGCTTGCAGTTCGCCATCGACTTTCAGGTCCGGGGCTTGTTGTCGGATCAACGCCAAAGCTTCGGTCACGATGTCGATGCGCGGATGTTTGGCGCTCCCTTTGGTGGAGAACGAGAGTAGAGCGACAAGCGGTTCGGTTTCGAGGAGCGTGCGGCACGTCGAGGCAGTGGTGATGGCAATGTTCGCCAGTTGCTCCGCGTCGGGCGCGACGACGATGCCGCAGTCCGCGAAGAGCATCAGGCCCTGGTCGAGGGCCATCAGAAATGAGCTCGAGAGTAGCTTCGTGTTGCGGGCCAGGCCGATGCAGTGGATCGCGGCGCGGACCGTCTCGGCGGTCGTGTTGACAGCGCCGCCGACGCATCCGTCGGCTTGGCCGCAGGCGACCATCAGGGCTGCGCGGTAGAGCGGCAGCGCGGCGATGCGTTCCGCATCTTCCAGGGTGAGAGCGGATCTGTGTCGGCGGCGTTCGAAATAGTGTTCGGTCAGCCCGGGGTCCGGCTGTGGTTCGGTAAGGAGGATCGGTACGGCTGTTTTGGTTTCGATCAGATGATGGGCTGCGGTTTGAATACGAGGATCGTCGCCTTCGGGAAAGACGATGCGCTTGGGATTCGCGCGGGCCTGGGTTTCGAGACGGGCGAATAGGTCTGCGGCTGCTGGGCTGAGTTGCAAGTTGGCTGTCTATAATTAGAGCGCGTGCTCCCGCTCCATTGCTGTCGCGGCTCAGTAACTCTGTCGCAAGCCGGTCACCGGCCCGCCGCAAAAACCCGGCTACTGAGCCGCGACAGCAATGGAGCGGTGCAATCCGGGGGGGTGTTGCGTGGGGAGGATTTTGGCACTGGATCTGGGAACACGAAGAATCGGGCTAGCTGTTAGCGATCCTCTCTTTTTGACGGCGCAAGGGCTGCCTACTTTGGTGCGCAAGAATATCCGGATGGATCTGGAGGAATTGGCGCGCGTCGTGAATGAGCGCGAAGTTGGCGAGATCTTAATGGGCGATCCAAAGCGCATGAACGGCGAGCAGGGCCGGCAGTCGGCATGGGCTCGGGAGTTTGCTGCCAAGCTCGAGAAACGCTTTGGGCTGCCGATCGTCTTCTGGGATGAACGGCTTACCAGCCGCGAAGCGGAACGGACTTTGCGAGGCAGCGGCATTGCCCATGGCGATCGAAAAGCGGCGATCGACCGGCTGTCCGCGGTGATCCTGTTGCAGAGCTATCTGGATTGGCGGCATTCGGCGTGAAGGTCCTTCTTTGGTTGTTCGTGCTGGTCCTAATCGTCGCGGTTGGTTTCGGCGGGTGGGCCTGGGTTGAGCTGAACCGGCCGTATAAGGGATTTCAGGACGATGTGTTCCTGGATTTCCCGGTAAAGACGCGAACCAACGAGATCGCGCAACTGCTGGCCGACCGCGGGGTAATCCGATCGACGTGGATGTTCAGTGCGGCGCGGGTGCTCTCGCCGCATTCCGTACTGCAGGCGGGCGAATATCAGTTCGATAAACCCGCGTCAGCGATGCAGGTCTACAGCCGCATCGCGCATGGGGACATTTTCTATCTGGTTCTGACGGTGCCGGAAGGGCATAACATGTTCGACATTGCCGAGGATCTGAAACCTTTGAAGCTATTTCCCGGCGCCGCGTTCCTGAAGGTAGCACGCGATCCTTCCATGATTCGGGACCTGGATCCGGCAGCGCAGTCGCTCGAAGGCTACCTCTTTCCGGACTCCTATCATCTGGACAAACACTCGACTCCGGAGAGCTTATGCCGGCGCATGACGGCGCGGTTTCGGGAAGAGTGGAAGACACTAGGGTCAACCGAGGACGTGCATCACGTCGTTACTCTGGCGTCGATGGTGGAGCGCGAGGCTAAGTTGCCGGCGGAGCGTCCGATTATCGCCGGAGTGTTTGAGAACCGGCTGCATATCGGGATGAAACTGGATTGCGATCCGACGACGGTGTATGCGGCGCTGCTTGAGAATCGCTACCGCGGCAAGATCTATAAGTCGGATCTGGCGAGTCCGAATGCTTACAACACGTATGCGAATGCAGGGCTGCCGCCGGGTCCGATCGCGAATCCCGGACTAAGTTCATTGAAGGCGGCGATCGCGCCGGCGCAGACTTCGCATTTATACTTCGTCGCGAAGACGGACGGCTCCGGCGGGCACAATTTCTCGGATACCTTAGTGCAGCACGAAGCCGCTACGGCGTTGTTGCGGGCTGCGGAAAAGTATCACTAACTACTTACTTGTTGCAATAGCCGCCGTCTACCAGCAGTTCCGCCGCCGTGATAAAACTGGATTCGTCCGAGGCGAGGAACAGAACAGCGTTGGCAACTTCGCGGGCTTCGCCGACGCGGTTGAGCATGTGAAGCGGGGCTTGACGCGCACTCCACTGCTCTTTGGTTTCACCCATGCGGGTCCATTCGCGCTCAGTGGCCGTGGTGTAGATGCATCCGGGGCAGATGCTGTTCACGCGGATGTTGAACGGCGCCAGATCCATAGCCATACAGCGCGTCATGGTGAGGACCGCGCCTTTGCTGGAGTTGTAAGTGGCAAAATTCGGTTGCGCGATGATGCCGCTCATCGACGCGATGTTGACGATGGAACCACGCCCCCGAGCTTTGATGTGCGGGATCGCGAATTTCGAGACCATCGCCGTGCCGATCACGTTGACGCCGAGAACGCGCTGCCAGTGTTGCGGCGTGGCGTCCTCGACGCTGAAGGTGGTGAAGTCGGCGGCGTTGTTGACCACGATGTCGATCGCGCCGAAGCGCTCAACGGCGGTATCGCTGATGCGTTTCGCGTCTTCTTCTTTGGAGATGTCCGCGGCAATGGCGACGGCTGCCCCGCCCTGGCTAACGATCCTCTCTGCGACGCCTTCGACGCCGGCCAGGTTGAGATCGGCGAGCACGAGCTTGGCGCCTTCCTCGGCGAAGCGCATGGCTGTCGCTTCACCGATTCCGGCGCCCGCTCCTGTAATGATTGCGGTTTTCCCTTCGAGACGCATGCGGTTCTATGCGGGAGGTTTGTTGACGACGGCAGGAGCAAGATCGCGGCTTGTGATGACGCGATCAATCATGCCGTAATCCACGCCCTGTTCCGGACTCATGATGTAGTCGCGATCGACGTCGCGCGCGATGCGTTCCACGGGCTGGCCGGTGGAATCCGCAAGCATCTTGTTGAGCGCTTCGCGCATGCGCAGGATTTCCTTGGCATAGATATCGATATCTGCAGCCTGACCGGCAAGACCCTGCATCGAGGGTTGATGGATCATGATTCGCGAATTCGGCAGGCTGAAGCGCTTGCCTTTCGCGCCGGCCGCCAGCAGCACGGCGGCCATGGAAGCGGCCTGGCCCACGCAGATGGTGATGATGTCCGGACGAACGAACGACATCGTGTCCAGGATCGCGAGGCCGGCGGTAATCGAGCCGCCTGGCGAGTTCAAATAAATCGAAATATCGCGCTCGGGATCTTCGGCTTCGAGAAAAAGAAGCTGGGCGATGACCAGGTTCGCAACCTGATCATCGATCGGAGTGCCGAGAAAGATGATGTTCTCTTTCAGCAGGCGAGAGTAAATATCGTACGCGCGCTCGCCACGCGACGTCTGTTCCACAACCATTGGGACTAACAAAGATTGACCATTTCCCTTTCAACTAACTTAGATGCAAGCGGCCGGGGATCAGACTCCTGCCCGGCCTAGCCCCTAAATAACTCATCATATCCGAGTGGGTGGGGAGGGTCGTCCTACTGTGACCGCCGGACGCGCCACATCAAGTCACATCCTGTTCAATCCGGCATTGCCCGCGGCTTTGCTGAGCCGCGACGGCGATCGAGCGGTGGCGCGGCTCAGAATGGGTATCTGGTGCTCCTCGGTAGATTCTTGCCTCGGAATTATAAAGTCAGCCCGGTGACGGCAATCGCGTGCTTTCAGAGCAACGCCGCTTCACGCGGATAAAAACAGGACAGCAGGCGGATAAGTTTAGCGACGCGGATCTTCGGCAATCGCGCCCCTTCCGAAGATCGCCTCGATCGATCTCCACACCTCTATTATAGGTTCCGATACTCTGAAATGTGCCGGCCCCGTCGTATTCCTGGAGCATGCTGTTCGTCGCCACCGCGACCGCGCTTGCCGGCGTGGTGGCAGGCGTACTCTATTCGGCGAAGCGCGAGCATGTGCGCGTGGCCATCCCGCTGAGCGGCGGATTGCTGCTGGGCGTTGCTCTGTTCGGATTGCTGCCCGAACTGGCGGCGGACCTTTCC
>NZ_CAJCHS010000361.1 GCF_903970205.1 Nevskia soli
CGCGGATCCGGATAGCGGAAGAAAAGATAAGATGCGAAAGGCACGCGTTCCCGCAAACGTCCGCCCAGGATTTCAGAAACCGGAACGCCCCATGCCTGACCGAGAATATCGAGACAGGCAAACTCCAGAGCCGCGACAATCTGCGTCCGATTGTTATAGAGCGACGCCGTGGGATTCGCGATCTTGAAGCGCATCTCGTCGATGCGCGCCGGGTCGTGGCCCACGAGGTAAGCGTTCATGGCGCGAAACATCGCTTCGGCAGATTCGCCGCCGCCGCCCATCTCGCCGAGGCCGACGATCCCGTTGTCCGTTTCGACTTCGACAATGGTGCGAACGAAGCGGCCCCAGTGGCAGCCGTTTCCATGGCGCAATGGCGCTTGCAGCGGGACGGTTACAGTGGTGGCGCGGATATCCCGAATTTTCAAACTGAACCCATAGTAACTGCAGCCTAGCGGCTCGTGGTAGTGGCCGCTCCGTCGCCGTCGCGGCTCAGTAAAGCGTCCACGCACGGGCTGCTACACCATCTGCAGCGTCTCTTCCACAAGTTCCAGCAATCGTTGCGTGCTGAAGGGCTTTTGCAGGAAGACGAATTCAGCGTCCGCAACCTGGCTGTCCATCGCGTCGTCGGTGTATCCGGAGATGAGAACCGCGGGCGTGCCCGGCCGAATTTTGCGCATGCGTTCCACAAGCGTTCGCCCTGAAATGCCCGGCATCACGACGTCCGTCAGTACAAGATCGATGGAGTAACTGCGTTCTCTCAACAGCGCCAACGCTTCTTCTCCGTTCGAAGCTTCGAGCGTTCGATAACCCGATGCCTGCAATACGGTCAGCACCAGCTTGCGCGCCGCGCGTTGATCGTCGACGACCAAAATCGTTTTGCCTTTTAACTGCACTCCCGAAGTCGCAGGCGGCTGCGCTTCGAGCGCTTTCCCGGAAGCAGCAACGCCACTCGAGGGCAGATAGACATCGAACCGCGTCCCCAATCCGATCTCGGTTTGAACGTTGATATATCCGTTGCTCTGTCTAACGATCCCGTAAACCGTGGAGAGCCCTAAACCGGTGCCGGAACCGCGTGGTTTCGTGGTGAAGAACGGCTCGAACAGATGCTTCTGCGTTTCCTCATCCATCCCCGAACCCGTATCGGTCACGGAGATGCGAACGAACGTGACAGGGTTCTCCGGGGGGTTCTCCGCGCCCGGAAGTGATCTGCCACGCGGAACTCTCGATACGTTGGCCGTCTCGATGGTAAGGCGGCCGCCGCGGGGCATGGCGTCGCGGGCGTTGACCGCGAGGTTCAACAGCACTTGCGTAAGCTGCCCCTGATCCGCCCTGATTTTCGAAAGCCCCGGCGCGAGCACGGTGATGATCTGGATATTTTTCGCGATCAGATGCGCCAAAAGACGTTCCGTCTCGACGATCACGGCGTTCAAATCGAGATCCACGGGCTGCAGCGTTTGGCGGCGGCTGAAAGCCAGCAGTTGTTGGGTCAGTTCAGCGGCGCGCACGCCGGCATAGCGTATTTCTTCGACGAAGTTGCGGAGAGGGTCCGCATCCTTCATCCGGGTCAAAACCAGCTCACTGTAACCGTTGACGATGGTCAGCAGGTTGTTGAAGTCGTGCGCAATGCCGCCGGCGAGACGCCCGATCGACTCCATCTTCTTGGACTGGATCAGTTCCTGCTCCCGGATCTTTCTTTCGGTGACATCCTGCAGGGTTCCGCTGATCGCCTGGACGCCCGGCCGCGTCTCCACCACGGCCGCGCGCACATGGAGAGATCGTTCCGCACCATCAATTTTCCGGCTAATCACGATCTCCCGCTCGAAGCGCTCGCCGGTTGTGAAAACCGGCTCGCCGAGGCGCCGGGTGAACTCCTCTCGATCACGATCGCTCAAAAGATCGATGAACGCCGGGACTTCAACATTGGCGTCAATGTCGGCGTCCGGTTGGATACCTAAAATGTGACGAGCAACCGCGGACATCTTACAGGAACCCGAGGAAATATCGAATGTGTACGTCCCGAGTTGGGCGATGCGCTGAGACTCGCCCAGAAAAAACGCGCTCTCCCGAAGAGCGTTTTCGGCCTGCCGGCGATCCCGAACCTCCTGTTGGAGCGCCTTGGTTTCTTCTTCCAGAAGAGTGATGATCATTCCGAACGCGACAAAATATTTGGGCAAGTCCCACAGGACGCTCTGGTCAGGAATGTTCGCGCCCAGCCTGGCCAGTAACCCCGCTCCGATGAACACGCTGCCCCAGGCGACGAAGGACACCGATGCCAGGATCACACCCGGTGTTGCGCGCCAGAAGTGCATCGCCCAGGCTGCCCCGGTGACCGCGAAGGCATCGAAAAGGAGCACGTTAATGCCTTGCGAGGGATCCCCGGTTGTAAACATGACAGCGGCCGCGGGAATTGCGCCCAGCAGAATGCAGCCGGAACACGAGGCGAGCTTCCACTTTGCGCGCGTGGCGAAAATCCAGATGGAGGCGGCGAAAATAACGCCGCTAATGAGATCGAAAATCCATACTGCGGGTCTGCCCGAGACCAGCAGCGTGACGTACGCCAGAGCGGGCGCAAAAACCAAAGTCCAGAAAACGCGCCGTGCTGATTTCGTCAGGTAGGCGTCGCTAACGGATAAGAAGAAACTGGCGGCGGCGAAAAATAGAGTCGAGTAAGCCAGCCAATCCGCGACCGGCGGCGAGATCCAACCGGCTAATTGCAGAAGATTGCCGGCGAAATGGATCTCGATCGCGATCCAACCTTGCAACCAGTTCAGCGTGCGCTGCCGGCGATCGCGCACGTAAAGCCATGCGAACAGCAGGAGCAGCAACGTCATCGCACTGAAGCTGACAATCTGCGAGAATTGCGCTGCTACTGCCAATGCTCCACTTCATCACGGAATACTCGTGAGATCAACTAATTAATTGGTGGGAAATGTGTCGCCGGAACGGTCTTCATCCGGTTCCTCGATAGCGTCCAGCAGTTCGGGATTTTTGGCGAATTTCTTCAAAATGCGGACAATATTACCGGCGCGGAACCCCGCCCGCAGGAGCCGCCGATAAGCGCCCGCGAGGTCCTTATCAGACTGGAAGAGAGCCTCGCGGGGAACCGCCCGGTATTTCCGGCGAATGTATTCTTCGATCAGCTTGAGTTCGTCGGTTTCCCGATAGGCTTGCTCAACCGCCGCGTCCGCCACCGGACCGGCCACGCGCCGGCTTCGCAGGTCGTTGAGCGTGCGCGTGCGACCGAAGCCCTGGTTGCTCAAACGCGATTCGACAAACGTTTCAGCGAAGAGACGATCGTCCAGGTACCCGTATTCGCGCAGCCGGGTGAGTACCTCGTCGACGGCTGATTCTTCGGCCGCACGCAAGCGAAGACGGTTGCGGAGCTCGCTGGTCGACTGGGCGCGCCTCGCCAGCGAGCGAACGGCCAGGTCGAACAATTCGGCCGCGGCGAGTTTCGGCTTCGGTTTTCGGGGACCGGGCGCCGCCGGTGGATGGGCAGGCATGAGCAAAAGCGTTAAAGTGCAGCTTAAGGAGCGCTGGGCGCCGAGTCGACGCGAACGTTGGAAAGAAAACTGCTACTGACGAAGAGTATACACTTGCGGAAGGCCGTCAACGCCCGAATTAGCTGGGCAGCGCCTCGCATATAGGAGAATTCAAAATGGATCGCGATGGATTGACAAATTTTCTGTTCGGCCTTGGGGTCGGCGTGGGTATCGGGATCTTGTTTGCCCCCAAGTCAGGCGATGAAACCCGCAGCCTGATTAAAGACAAGGCGAACGAAGGTACGGATTATCTGAAGCGTGCCTCAACCGATTGGACGAATACCGCAAGCGACCTGATCGATAAGGGCAAGAGCACCGCCAGCGACCTTATCGACAAAGGCAAGAACGTCATCAGCAAACAAAAAGATAACCTGAACGACGCGGTGGAAGCCGGCAAGCAGGCTTACCGTGAGAAGGTTGAACCCACGGTTAACCAGGCGAGTTAGACGCAGCTTGCGGTAAGCTGCGACTGAGGGATTGTTATGTCGGACGATGTTTTTCGTTGGGTTGTAGCGGGCGGTGTAACAATAGCCGCCCTTTCATTTCTTGCGCTCGGAATTGTTTCGGTCATTTTGCTAACGGTGATCATGAAGTTACGGGACAAGATTGAGCCGATCATCGACTCGGCGACTCCGATGGCCGAGGACGCGATGGACATGGTTGCGCACCTGAAGCCTCAGATCTTTAAAATCTCAGGTCAGGCCGTTGAGGTATCGAAGCTGGTCGTTACCGAGGCTCACCGTTATAGCGATCTCTCCAAGGATTTCGTGACGCGCGCCAAAGTCCAACTCGCGCGAATTGATACCGCGGTTGACGGAACCGTCGAGCAGGTTCAGGAAGCAACAGGAACCGTGAAGAATGCGGTGATGCGGCCTTTTCGTGAGGCGGACGCGGTGCTGACGGGGATTCGCGCGGGTCTAAGCCGTTTTGCCCGCGGCGGGTACCGCCGGAACAACGTCTACAGCGCAACGCAAGACGACGAGATGTTTATCTGATGCGCAAACTGGCGCTCGTCTACGGCATGCGCATGCTTCCCGCGGATGAGATCGAAGAACTCAACGACGCGCCGATTCAGCTGAAGAGCGGGAAAGGCGCTTCAGTCACGATGCACTTGCTTGAGGGCGCGAATGAGACGGAGCTGCGGAAGCAATTGGAACAGTCGATCGATGCGTTTTTCGAGTTCTATCCGGAAGTTTGAGCTGGGTACCGTGGCGCGATGTTGCGCTAAAGCGGTTTCACTCGGCCGCTTTTCTCATCGCTCAAAGCCCGCTCGATAGCGTCGTCAAGGCAACCCGCTGCAAGGTCAGGCTCGATACGAGCGTCGATTGTGTCTGAACGCTGATCTAACCAGTTGTATAATTCTTCCGGTTCGTTAGGTGTAAGTGCACTGATCGCGCGCTCGATTTCTTGGACCGTGCTTAAGCTCATTCAGTACCTCGACACAAGTGTAGCCGTTTAAAAGCGGGTTATCTTAAAGCGCGGTCTCTTGCTCTTTGCGCTTTGATCGGGCTCCCATGCGATCATCGCGAGCAGCACGGACCGCCGTACCTTTTGCGTGAGCAGCATCCAGACGGTCAAGCCAACCAGGCTCTTGCGTTTGCGTTTTGCGGAACTGTCTGCTGGACGCGAACGTACCAGATGGCATCACGAGGTGTGCGATGAACGCAGGCACGGCGCAGCAATATGCGCGATGGATCGGGGTTCTCTATCTCATCACGATTGTGGCCGGCGGATGGGGCGAGTCCCATGTGCCGAATACACTGCTCATCGCCAACGACTTGGCCGGGACTGCGCAACGGGTGGCCGGCTCGGTGGGACTTTTTCGGTCCAGCTTTGCCGCGTACCTCATCGAAGCTACGTGCGACATCACGCTCAACGTACTGCTGTATGCGCTGCTTCGGCCGGTGAGCCGCAACCTGTCGCTGCTGGCGGCGTGTTTCGGGCTGATGGGTACGGCGATTTTTGCCGCCGGGGAACTGCTTTATTTTGCCGCCGCGCTACCGGCTGTGGATCCCGACGTTGCCCGGGTGATCTCGCCGGAGGCCAAGGCGGCGCTCACCTATCTGTGCCTCACCATCTACGGATACGGCTTCGGCATCTTCGCAACGTTCTATGGCTCCGCGGCGGCGGTGCGCGGGTACTTGATTCTACGTTCCGGCTATCTACCGCGCGCGCTTGGCGCGATCCTTCTTCTTGGAGGCGCCAGCTTCATCGCCAAAAACGTTCTAGTTGTCCTGGGGCCGCAGTACGACCTGCCCTACGTGATTGTGCCCATGTTCGTGGCGATGGCCTCACTGACGCTCTGGATGCTGATCAAGGGCGTTGATCGCGCGCGGTGGGATGCGATGCAGGCGACGCCGGGAGTTGCCGGAAGATGACCGAAGACGTCCGGCCGACGGCGCTTTCGGTTACGTTGCGCTTGCTCGGGTTACGCAAGCAGATCGGGATGTTCGCGAAGCCATGCGCCCAGTTAAGGTACGGCCGTAGGCGCGGTTACAGATATTGTGGAGCCGAGAGTGTGAATGTCCAAGGAATACATAGAGGAACGCTCCGGCGCACTGTACGTTAAGGGAACGAGGGTATCCTTGGCCTCCGTCGCTCTGGAATTTAGGGAGGGGCTGCGCCTGAAAACATTCTTCAGGATTTCCCCTCATCGGTATCTCTCGAAAATGTATACGGCGCCCTCACGCACTACCTCGCGAATCAAGGCAAGGTTGAAGAAGATCTTAA
>NZ_CAJCHS010000362.1 GCF_903970205.1 Nevskia soli
GTCGATGACTTGCTGGATGTTGAGGAATCCTCCGCGGCGCTGGGAAAAACGGCCGGCAAGGACGCGACTCAAGGTAAGATCACTTTTCCCGCAGTCTACGGATTGGAACGCTCACACCGGATGGCGGACGACGAATGTGCCGCCGCGCGTGCCAGTGTGGAGATGTTCGGCTCGCGCGCCGAGCGGTTGCGCGAAATTGCGGGTATGATCGTTTCACGCAAGTCATGAATGAGCGGCGCGAACGCCTGGATCGACTCATGCTCGAACGCAATCTCGCCGCATCCCGGGAAAAGGCGCAGGCGCTGATCATGGCCGGCGAGGTCCTGGTCGACCATCAGAAAGCCGCCAAGCCCGGGCAGATGGTTCGCGCCAACGCGGATGTCGAGGTACTCCGGCGGCCGAAATATGTCAGTCGCGGCGGCTTGAAACTGGAAGCGGCGCTCGAACACTTCGCGATCCGTGTGGACGGCAAAGTCTGTCTCGATATCGGTTCGTCCACCGGCGGGTTTACCGATTGCCTGCTGCAAGCCGGCGCCGCGCGCGTGCATGCGGTCGATGCCGGAACCGCGCAGCTGGACTGGAAGCTGCGCAGCGATCCGCGGGTTATCGTTCATGAGAACCTCAACGCGCGGCATCTAAAGTTCGCCGATATCAGCGAGCTTGCGGGAATCGCCGTCTGCGATGTAAGCTTCATCTCCGTGACCTTGATTCTGCCGGCATTGCCGCCGCTGCTCGAACCCGATGCTCCCCTGGTGATTCTGGTCAAGCCGCAGTTTGAGGTTGGCAAGGGTCACGTCGGCGCGGGCGGCATCGTTCGCGACCCGGAGCTGCACCGGTTTGCTTGCGAGCGCGTCAGTGAAGCGGCCGGACAACTCGGATTCACAACCGCTTTGATGGATAGCCCCCTCCTTGGCGCTGAAGGCAACCGCGAGTTCCTGCTGTACGCGCAGAGATGGGGATCCCATGGCTGACATCACCCAGGCCGGAATCTTTTCGAAGCCCAACGCCGCGGCTGCTCCCGCCGTCCTCCGCACTCTTCTGGACTGGCTGGACCGCCGGGGCGTCCGCGTCCGCATGGATGAGAACACCGCTGCGTACGCGGATGGCGCCGCGCATGGATTGTCTCGGGAAGAAGTTCCGGAAGGCACGCAAATCGTGATCGTGTTGGGCGGCGATGGAACGCTGCTCTCCGCCGCGCGCGCCGTAGGCGATCGCGAGATTCCGTTGTTCGCCGTCAATCTCGGCAGCCTTGGATTCCTGACGGCGATCACCATCGACGAGTTCATCCCGGAGCTGGAGCGCTTCTTCGACGGCGAACGCAAGATTAGCAAGCGCCGCATGCTGCACGCCGATCTCGAGCGCGCGGGAAATATCTCGGCGCGCTACGGAGCGCTGAACGACGTGGTGGTGACCAAGGCATCCATCGCGCGCATGATCGAAGTCGAAGTCCTGATCAACCGGCACAAGATGTGTACTTACCGCGCCGACGGTTTGATCGTTTGTTCGCCCACGGGGTCAACCGCATACTCGCTGGCGGCCGGCGGCCCGATCGTTTTCCCTACGGTGGAGGCCGTCTGCATCACGCCCATCTGCCCGCACATGCTCACCAACCGGCCGGTGATCGTTCCCTCGGATGTCGAGATCACGATCGTCAATCAGGCGCCCGACGAATCCGCCTATCTGACGGTGGATGGCCAGGTCGGTGAGCCGCTGCAACAGGGCGACCGCATCCACTTCCGCCGCACCGCTCACTTCATCCATCTGGTGCGCCCGCCGCACATGTCGTTCTTCGATGTCTTGCGCCAGAAGTTGAAGTGGGGCGAGACTTGAAGCGGATATTTGCGGGGATGGTTGCGGGCGTCGCTATCGGCGTCTGGTTTCCGGCCACCGCCCGAGACCTGGCGCCCATCAGTATGGTCTTCCTGCGCCTGATCCGATCGATCCTCGCGCCATTGATCTTCGCGACACTCGTCTATGGCATCGCGGGATCCGGGGATCTGAAGAAAATGGGCCGCATCGGGCTAAAATCGATCGTCTACTTCGAAGTCATCACCACCATCGCGTTGTTCATCGGCCTGGCGGCGGTCAACTTTCTACGGCCCGGCGTGGGCCGCACGCTGGCCGCAAGCGCAACCGCGCCCGCAATGCCGGCGCAAACGCTCAACACGGTTCTCGAACACATCTTCCCCGCGAGCATCATCGACGCCATGGCGCGCAATGACGTGCTGCAGGTGGTCGTCTTCTCGTTCCTGTTCGGCGCCGCGTGTCTCGCGATCGGCGCGAAAGCCGGACCGGTGGTCGCGTTCTGCGGATCGCTCGCGGAGGTCATGTTCCGCTACACGAACTACGTGATGTGGCTGGCCCCGCTGGGTGCGGGCGCGGCGCTCGCGGTCACCATCGGAACAAACGGATTGGGCGTGCTGTTCGGCTTGGGCAAACTGCTCGCGACGTTGTATCTCGCGCTGATCATCTCCGTCATCGGGATCTTCGGCGCCGTGATCGCGGTCTTCCGCATCCCGCTGCAGCGTTTCATCGCGGCCGTCCGCGCGCCAACCCTGATCGCGTTCTCGACCGCGTCGAGCGAGGCCGCCCTTCCGCTCGCGCTGGAAAACATGGAAAGCTTCGGCGTCCCCGCGCACATCGCCGGATTCGTCATGCCCACCGGCTACAGCTTCAACCTGTTCGGAACCACGCTCTACCTTTCGGTGGCGTCGGTCTTTGTGGCTCAGGCCGCAGGCATCCCGTTGACCTTCGGACAGCAGTTACTCATGATGCTGACGCTGATGCTGTCGAGCAAAGGCGTGGCGGGAATCCCGCGCTCGGCGATCGTGGTGCTTTCGGGAACGCTGGCGACGTTTCATCTGCCGATGGAAGGCGTCGCCGTGCTCCTGGGTGTCGACGCCTTGATGGATATGGGCCGGACCGCCGTCAACGTGCTCGGCAACTGCCTGGCGTGCGCGGTGGTCGCGAAATCCGAAAGTTAGGCGACTTTCGTCTTCCAGCTCTTGGCGGACTTAATCGCGTTATTCACCGCTTCGATGTTCTTCACGCCCTGATCGCTCAGCCAGTCTTCCAGCGCTTGCATGCCCTGCTTGGCGAAGATCGGCATGCCGTCTTTCCACGTCGCGCGGCCGCATAGAACCCCGGAATAGTCCGTCCCAGACTCCGAAGCCATGTGCAACGACTCGATGAACTCCGGATTGCTCACACCGGCGCTCAGATAAATGAACGGCTTCGTCGCAACATCCGCCGCTTTGCGGAAGTAATCCAGCGCTTCCTGCCGCGAGTAAGCTTTCTGTCCCTTGTAAACGCTGCTGCCTTCGACGAATTCCGCGTTGATCGGCACTTCAACCTTGAGCACATCGATCTTATACTGCGGCTTCGAAAACTCCTGCATGCTCTTGGTCACGATTTCCGGCTTCTGCTTCGCGTACTCGAAACCTTTCTCATCGCCGCCTTTGGGATCGTAGCCGACGAATTCGAGGAAGAACGGAATGTCGTAAGACTCGCACTCGGCGCCGATACGTTCAATGAATGCATGTTTGATGTCGTTGACTTTGTCTGCGTCGAACGGCGTGTAATAGATCAGAATCTTGACCGCGTTCGCGCCGAAATCGACGATGCGCTTCACGCTGACATGCGGAAGCAGATCGGGCAGGCGGCCGGGCTGTGAATTGTCGTAGCCGGTGGCCTCATAGGCGAGGAGCAGGCCGGCGTTGGGTGCGCGCTGCTTCGATGCGGGGATGCCCCACTCGGGGTCGAGCAGAATCGCGCTGGCGTGCGGCGTGAGCACGCGGGTAACGGCGATCTTGAAATCCTCCATCATCTCGTCGGTGATGGCCTTGGTGTCGACGCCTTTTTCCTTTGCCAGCGATTTCTTCAAACTGCCGCGCTGATCCATCGCGGCGGCGGCAATCACGCCATCTTTATTGGACAGCGCGTTCATGTGTTTCTGTTTACCCGCAGTTAGGCTCATGGTGTGGTTGGTTCCTTTGATCAATTTTGGTGGAAGGGCCATTATCGCACGCACGTACGCTTCCCCGCGCCACCGGTTACCCGATGGCGAACCAACCTTCCTCCCCGTGTCGGCGTGTATCCGATCTTCCCGTCCCAGCCGACGCGCGAGCCGTCCTTTCCGACCTTCCCTTCTCGTCGCGTCCCAACCGACGCGCGAGCCGTCTTTTCCGAGCCGCGACAGCCATGGAGCTGGTGCCCCGGAAAAGCAATCTTCAAATGCTTTTCCTCGCCCTCCTATACTCATACTCGAAGGCAATAAGATGACTCGTTCCCTACTAACTCCCAACTTATTCATTTGCGCGCTAGCTTCCACGGTCAGCGCGTGAACTCCGCCCGGTTTCTAACAGGAACAACCGCCCGCGCGACGATCCGGATCAACCCCGACAATTTTGGCCTGACCGGATCAAGTCTAAAGTCAGCCTTAGCCGCCGACAAGCTTACTGATACCGGAACCTTCTCGCCGTTCACATTAGACGATCTTCGGCTTTACGATGCGATTTACTTAGGGGGCAACAACCTGACTACGGCTGAGGAGATCGCGTTGATCGTCTACGTCAAAGCCGGAGGCGGAGTCTACGTCGCGGCTGGAACCGGTAACATAACCGGCGGAGCCGCCGGGTAGCCGCTCAATGGAACGTCGTCCTGAAGAGTTCTCGCTCAATCTCGCATCGTCTTATACCGGTATCGACGGGACAATCGCCACCAACAGCCTCAATCCCCCCGTTCTCCGCGGATAGCAATGGGAACAGCGCCAATGTGACCGGCGCCAACGCTGAAATCATCGCACGGACCCATGTTCAGGGCCGGATCGGGATTTACTCAGACTTCGCCGGCGCTGCGCTTCCCTGACCAGCGGAGAAGGATCGCGATCCGTTATTCCCGAGCTGCGACGGCAATGGAGCCGGTCCTCCGGATCCGCACCGGACCCGCGTTGGGCTCAGGCTGCGGACTTTGACCCAAACAGCAGGGCAGTCGTGCTGTTTGGCGGTTCTCTCTTCTCGGGCGGTGACGCCGCGAATGACACGTGGTTTCTCGTCTACCGCCCGTAAGCGGCGGGGCGTGAATAGCCGACGGAACCGGCTGTACATAGGACGACGGAACTACCGGAAGTCGTGACTCGGGTCGCGCTGACTTGAGGCGCCGCCTCCAAAAATTCGCATCGCGCCCTATACGAAATCGGTGAAACAGCCGATAGTCGGCCTGATGATGTGGTCCGCCGTTGTCAACACAAGAATCGCCAATTGCGGCGATTGCTTCGACCAACTCCGGAAGCTGCCCCGATGATCGAACTCGCACGAGCGCGGATTCCGAACTGTGTCCGCATGCTTCGCTGAACGAACATGAAGAACCACCTTTCCGATCGGCTTCCTCTGGCAGCCGCCGTCCCATCAAGCGTCCGGGCAACCCCCGTCCTCACGGGACCAACCGCGCTCAACCCGGAAGGCCGTCCCTCTCCTTCGCGGCAATTCATCGAAGTCTTTCCGTCGATTGTGGCGCTATTCGTCTTTTTGATGGGAGCCTTCGTGTTGCTGGGATGGTTTTTTAACATTCCACTTTTAAAAACGGTGTCGGCCGGCGCGACCAGCATGAAACCGAACACGGCCCTCGGATTTCTTATCAGTGGTCTCACGCTGTGGTTGCTGAAGAAATCCGCGCACCCTCGTATGCGGACGGTGTTCGCCTCGCTGGTTCTGATCATTGCGTCTCTATCTCTGATCGAGTACGTCTTCAGACTGTCGTTCGGAATCGATGAATTGCTTTTCGCGGATACTCCGACGCCCCGTTATCCGGGCCGAATGGCTCCCGTGACCGCTCTGACCTTCCTCCTTGTGGCCGTCGCCCTGATGCTGCAAGGCCGGAAGCCGCGCACCCACAGAATCGCTCAGGGAATCCTGCTCACCGCCGCGCTTAGCCCCACGGTTGGGATGGTAGGTTACCTCTACGGCGTCCCGCTCCTCTACGGATCCACCGTATACACCGCGATGGCCCTGCACACTGGAGCGGCATTCCTGATCCTGATCTTGGGTGTACTCTTTGTCAACCCGGAGTCGGGACTTGTTTGCATCTTCCTGGAACGGACAAGCGGTGGAATCCTCGCGCGAGTCGGTGTTCCCGCGTCCATAGTGATTCCGATTATCCTCGGTTATATATTTATTCAGGGTAAATTCAACTTCGGTCAACAACAACTGGGCAGCGCATTGATCGTGGTCAGTAACTCGGTGATATTTGTCGGCCTGACCTGGACACTGGCTCTGTTTCTGCGAACCCGGGAACTTAAGTGGAAGGTCGCGGAACGGGACGCCAACACGGACAGCCTGACGGCGCTGATGAACCGTCGATACTTCGAAAAGCGCCTCGATGAAGAGATCAAACGGAGTCGCCGCCTGGGGTGCGCGTTTTCCCTGATCCTGTTCGATATTGACTTTTTCAAGAGGTTGAACGATTCATTGGGGCATCTCGCCGGCGATCAGGCGCTTCAGTCTGTCGCGCACATCCTTAGTAGTGGTTTTCGGGAGGGAGACATCGTTTGCAGATTTGGGGGCGAGGAATTCGTGGTGATTCAACTCCAGACGGATGAGGGCCTGGCATTGCGCCGGGCAGATCAGATTCGAAGGAATGTCGAGGAGGCTTCATTCTTCGGAGCGGACGGCGTTACCGTTACGATCAGCGCCGGAATATCGAGTTACCCAAAACACGGTGTCAGCCGCGCTCAATTGCTGAGTGCCGCGGATCATGCCCTCTATTCGGCCAAGAACGCCGGTCGAAATCGCGTCGAAACCTTTTGCGGCTACGAGCCTCTTGACGCCCTGACCGTATCCGCCGTGAACTCCGAGGCCGCCCGCGCGTCCGCGAAATAGCGGCTTGAACAACTGCTGGTTTGCAAACCGCTGATGGCGCTCCCCAAGCGCGTCGCGGCGTTCACACACCAAATCACCCTACTTTTCTTCCATATCTCGTTCATTACAAACCCCCAGCCTCCAACCACCGGCCCAGGCGCGCCCGAATCGGAGCTACACTCATCCCATGTGGAACTGCACGGAGCAAATCGCGGACGTCCAATCGCAGAACCGCCCCGGCCCGGCCGCGCCCCCAAAATGCTCCACCGCACCGCTACCGCTCGCAAAACTGGTGCGCCACGGAAAACGCGAAATTCTGCACAACCGCGCACAATCCTGCACAACAAATGGACTTTCCCCCAAAACTGAGACACGCGAAAATGCACAGAATGCA
>NZ_CAJCHS010000363.1 GCF_903970205.1 Nevskia soli
CGCGTGGGAAGGACTTCGGGCTCATGCTCGCTGTCATCGTAATTGGGACGGAAGTCGACCGTCTCTTTGTCGATATCTTCGAGCAGCGCGGTGGCAATGCGCGAGAGCCGCGCTTCGGTGTACCGTTGTGCCGCGGGCGGGTCGCCATCCAGCGAACCGAAGTTGCCTTGCCCATCGACCAGCGGGTAGCGCATATTGAATGGCTGCGCCATGCGGACCAGCGAATCGTAGATGGGCGCGTCACCGTGCGGGTGGTACTTACCCATCACCTCACCGGTGATCTTCGCGGACTTGCGGGTGGGGCGATTGGGCGCGAGACCGAGCTCGTGCATGCCCCACAAAATACGCCGGTGGACAGGTTTGAGACCGTCGCGCACATCGGGAAGCGCGCGGCCCACGATCACGCTCATCGCGTAGTCGAGGTACGATTTGCGCATCTCGTCTTCGATGTTGATCGAGACGATGTTTTTGTCGTCACCGCCACCGTCGCCGCCGCCCGTTAAGGGCAGTTGAGGAGGGGCAGGAGGATTTTGAGGCGGTTGTTCCGAATCGGCCATGCTTTTAGGGGTTAAACCCTATTGTAGCAAGAATTTAGCGTGGCAGACGCTTTGCCGAAACTAGCGCGTCGAGGCGGTCGGCGGCGCTTTCAGATAACGGTCGTACCACGCGACATATCGCTGCAGCCGGTCGCGTTGATAGCTGGGCCGGTGAATGGCGTGATGCGCGCCCGGGTAGATGACCAGTTCGGTCGGGACGTTCAGCGTCTTCAGAGCCTGATACATCTGCTCGCCGCCGATCACGGGGACGTTGAAATCCTGATCGCCGCCAAGGAAAAGCGTCGGCGTATGAATGCGGTCGGCCTTGAAGAACGGATAGGAAAGCTTCAGCCAGCCTTCCGGATTCTTCCAGGGCGGCCCCACTTCACTGTCGTACTGAAAGACGTACTCATCGGAGCCGTACATCGAGATCTGATTGGCGCTTCCGGCCCCCGCAATTGCGGCTTTGAAGCGGCCATCGGTCGCGATCGTGTAGTCGGTGAGGATGCCGCCATAGCTCCAGCCTCCAATACCCAGATGATCGGGATCGGCGATCCCAGCAGATTGAACGTAGTCCATCGCCGCCAGCAGGTCTTCGACTTCAAGATGTCCCCAATCGTTGAAGATGCTCTCGCTGAACTTTTGCCCGCGGCCCGAACTGCCACGATAGTTCACGGACACCACGACGTACCCGGCGGCGGCCAGAAACTGGTGGTCGGCCATGAATTCGTGCTCGTCCTGCCCGTTCGGTCCGCCATGGATGCGCAACAGGGTTGGGTAGCGTTTCCCTTTCACGTATCCGGGCGGCAGCGTCAGCAAGCCGTGGACCTCCGTGCCGTCCGGGCTCTTGCAGCTGAAATCCTCAACCGGACTGAGCTGGATGGTGGAGAGCAACGCGTCGTTATGGTGCGTGAGCTGGCGCATGGATCCGCCATCGAGCGCGAAAATCTCAGGTGGTGCGGCATCGGTGGTGGCCGTCACCGCGATGTGCGATCCACCAATAGACTGCGAGTTGATGACCAGCTTCCCGCTTATCAGACGCTTGTAGGAGTCGCCGGAGAGCTCGAAACGAGCCGGATACTCCGATCGGTCATCTTCCACCAGAGCGACCACGGATTTGCCGTCAGGCGAAAAGAGCGGATCGGTTACTCCGCGATCGAGCTTGGAACTAATCAATTGCGCGGGCGAGCTTCCGTTGGTCGCGACTACGGCCAAACGGTTCAAGTTATAAGCGGTGTACTTCGGCTCGGTACCCTGAACATAGGCGATGAGTTTGCCATCGGGACTCCAGGAGGGCTTCCCGCCATTCGTTCCCTTGTAAGTGGTGAGGCGGCGCGGAGTCGCGTCGGGATGAGCGTCAACCACCCAGATATCCGTATGCTCTGACCGGTCGGGATCTTCATCCTGATTACTTACGAAGGCGATGCGGCTGCCGTCGGGCGACCAGACCGGGCTATCCTCATCGCTGCGCTTGAAGTTGGTCAACCGCTCCAGCTTTTGCGTGGCCACATCAAGTAAGTAGAGGCGCGAGTAGTGGAACCCCGCGATATAGCCTTCCTCATCCTGCTTAAAGTGATAGCGGTCGATGACGAGCGGCTTCGGCGGGGGCGGCGGGGCAGAAGAACTCTTGGCTGTTTCCGAGTTCGGATCATCCGATTCGCGCATCGCGACAACCATCCGCTTCGAATCGGGCGACCACTCGTAACCGAGGATATGTTCATTCTCTTTGAAGGCGGTAAACTGGCGCGGTTCCCCGCCCCGCCGGTCCATGAGCCAGATTTGCGAGCCCTTCGCTTTGCCGGGCCTCGAAGACACAAATGAAAGCCAGCGGCCATCCGGACTCCAGCGCGGAGTTGACTCGGATTCCGGGCTATAAGTCAGTTGGATATCCTGCGTGCCGTCCCAACTCGCCATCCAAAGGTTGGATGGACGCTTGTCGTTCTCTTTGTCGACCGTGCCCACCGTGTACACGATCCACTTACCGTCGGGCGAGAGTTGCGGTTCTCTGACGTCTTCCATACGGAAGATATCGTCCAATTGAATGGCGTGCCGCGCCGTAGTCTGGGCGCCGAGCAGCGCGCCGAACATCAAGATGACGGCTGCGTACAGGAAGGCTCGCATGCGAGGAGTTTAGCGCAGGCGCGCACGCGTTCCCAGCACTCGAGCTACGATGGGCCGTCAAAACGCAATTTTAGCCGATAGCTGTAGCTCTCGAGGCGTGCCCCGGCCCGTCGCGTAGTTACTGACGGTGGTGGTGATTGTGCCAAAGTTACTTTGCGACAAGTCCGCGTTCGGGGCGCCATATTGAGCCCGGTTGAAGACGTTGAATAAGTCGGCGCGTAACCGGATACTCATCCGCTCAGTAACGTGCGCGTACTTCGATAGACCCAGGTCAAGCTGCGAAATGCCCGGCGCTCGAAAAGCATTCCGCCCCAGATTGCCAAACGTTCCAGGAGCGGGAACGGAGAAGGCTGCTGGATTGATCCACTCCTGCGGCGTGGAGCCGCCGGGAGGAGTCAGCGACACTCCGGGGACAAGATTCGGCCGTTCTTCGCCGCTAATCGAGTACGAACCTGGAACCGAACTATTCGAGCGGTCGATCGTGATGTTCACCGGCAGTCCGGTCTGGGCGGTACCGATCGCGCTCAACTCCCAATCGCCAAAAATCGCCCGCAGCGCGCCGGGGCTGCTTAGATGCGGCCGTCCCGCGCCGAAAGGTAGTTGGTAAACACCGGAAAGGTTGAACATTTGGCGTACGTCATCATCGCTACTGGCTTTATCGCAAGCTCTGCAGAACGAGTCCTGAGGCGTATCCGACTCGCCTCCGCCGATGCTGCCGTCATTAATGGAATGCGACCACATGTAGTTGGATGACAGTAACACTCCGCTTTGAAACGCGCG